>JAFEBB010000026.1:0-90000 GCA_018266075.1 Deltaproteobacteria bacterium
GTGCTGCTGCGCTCGCTGAAAGATCCGAATCGCGCGCGCGATCTGCCGCGCACCTGGGAAGCGCAGGCCGGATCCGGATCCATTCGCATGCTGTTCCGCGATCGCGGGCTCTCGGATCTCATCGGCTTCACCTATGCGCGCTCGCCCGCGCGCGACGCCGTGGGCGACTTCCTCTCGCACCTCGGCCGCATCGGCGCGGGCTCGCCGCAGGAGATTCCGACCGTGGGCGTGTTCCTCGACGGCGAGAATCCCTGGGAGCACTACCCGAACTCCGGGCGCGACTTCTTGCGCGGGCTGTACAGCGCGCTCGAGCGCCAAGAGAACGGCGTGGAGCCGGTGACGCTCGGCGAGGCCTTCGCCAAGAGCCCGCCCACGCGGCGCATCGAGCGGATCCACTCCGGCTCGTGGATCGAGGCGAACTACCGCATCTGGATCAGCCACCCCGAGGACAACCTCGGCTGGACGCTGCTCGGCGAAGCGCGCCGGCTCCTCGCGCAGAAGCAGGCGGCGGGATTCGATCCCATCAAGTGTCGCGACGCGCGGGATTCGCTGCTGGTGGCCGAGGGCAGCGACTGGTTCTGGTGGTACGGCGACGACTTCAGCACCGACAGCCTCGCCGAGTTCGACGCGCTCTTCCGCGGCTACGTGCGCAAGGCCTTCACCTTGCTCGGCGAGCAGCCGCCCGAGCGCCTGGCCGAGCCCATCGCGCGGAAGGTCCGCGCGGCCCAGCCCAACGCCGGCCTGCGCGAGCCCGACGTGCTCATCCACCCGCCGCTCGACGGACGTGCCAGCGCCTACTACGCCTGGGCCGGCGCGGCCGCGTACTCGCCACAGGGCGATCGCGGATCCATGCACCAGGGACAGGGCGCGTTCAGCGCGCTGCGCTACGGGTTCGACCTCGAGCGGCTCTATCTGCGCCTGGATCCGGCCGGATCCATCGACGAGCTCGCGGGGCAGGTGAGCGGGCTGGAGCTGGAGATTCTGCGCGAAGGCGCCGAGCAGACGGTGCAGGTGCCGCTGGGCCGGGGCGCGCTGCGGCCGCAGGTCGACGGGCGCGTCCTCGGCGAGGGCGCGCTGAACGAGGTGCTCACGTTCGCGGTGCGCTTCGACGCGCTGGGGCTGCGTCCTGGCGAGCGGGCCGGACTGGTGGTGCGCGCGCTGCGGAACGGCGTGGAGGTGGAGCGGCTGCCGCGCTCCGGCTCGTTGCGCTTCACCGTGCCGCGGCCCGACTTCGAGCAGGTGCATTGGCGCGTGTAGAAAAATCTCGGCGCTTTCGCGCCTACATCGAGCCGACCTAGAATCGCTCCCGGAACCTGCACCCTGAGGAGCACCGATGGCGTCGGGAGGCAGTGGCGAGGAGACCCGGGTCACGAAAGTGACCGCGATGGTCAACCGCATCCAGGCGCCCGGCGAGAGCTGCCTGGTGGAGATCTACGGTCCGGACCTGGGCAAGAAGTACCCGCTCGCCGGCGACGAGCTCACCATCGGCCGCGACAGCAAGAACGAGATCGTGGTCGACCTGGACAACGTCTCGCGCAAGCACGCGCGCGTGGCCGCTCGCGAGGGCAAGTGCTTCGTGAGCGATCTCGGCTCCACGAACGGCACCTACCTCAACGACCAGGAGATCCTGCACGAGACGCCGCTGCGAAACGGCGACCTCATCAAGGTCGGCGGATCGATCTTCAAGTTCCTCTACGGCGGCAACGTGGAGCAGCTGTACTACGAAGAGATCTACCGGATGGCCATCATCGATGGCCTCACCCAGGTCTACAACAAACGGTACTTGCTGGAGTTTCTCGAGCGCGAGATGGCACGCTGCCACCGCTACGCGCGCGCCCTCAGCTTGATCATGTTCGACATCGATCACTTCAAGCACATCAACGACCAGAACGGGCACCTCGCGGGCGACCACGTGCTGCGCGAGCTGGCCGGGCTGGTGCGCGCGAAGGTCCGCAAGGAAGAGTGCGTGGGGCGCTACGGCGGCGAGGAGTTCACCATCGTCATGCCCGAGGCCGGCCCGGAGAAGGCGCGGCGCTTCGCGGACAAGCTCCTGCGGCTCGTGGCAGACCACGACTTCGTCTTCGAGAGCAACAAGATCCCGGTGACGATCAGCATCGGCGTCGCGGACATGACCGGCGAGACCACCGAGCCGGTGCAGTTCATCAAGGCCGCCGACACCATGCTCTACAAGGCCAAGCGCGACGGCCGAAACCGCGTCTGCGGCTAGCTTCGGATCCGGATCCGGATCAGACGACCTCGGCCTTCACGCCCAGCGCGATGCTGAAGCCGTCGCCGCGGCTGCGGACGCAGGCGTCGTATTCGGTCTCGCCGAGGATGCGCGCGGCCAGCTCCAGCGCCACCTGCGAGGCGTCGTCGCCGGGAATCACGGGCACCACCAGCGTGCCGTGGCCCGAGAGGTGCGCGGTGAGCTCGCCGGGAACCAGCGCCTCGCCCTGGATCACGATCTGGCCCAGGCCGCGGCGCGAAGGAAGAAAGTCCGCGGCCAGACCGACCGCGCTCGACCGGACGCGCACCCACGGCGGCGGCGTGCGGCCACCGGTGAAGCTGCGCGAGACCTGGGTGAGCGGGCGAAGTTGCATGAGAACCCTCGGCGCGGAGCGGTGTGCGCGTTCGGGGTCATTATCCTACTCCATCGCCAGAAGTTGCGGTGCGTCATTACGCAAGTGGTTGACGCATCAGGGATCTACCGTTCGACCTTGCGCTCGAACGTCGATTGGAGGCCGATTCCCGCGTCAAATCCGCCGGCTTCGACCTTGGGGCCGATCGCGTGGTTGTCGACCTTGTAGAGCTCCGACTTCACCGAGCCGTGGAAGGTGTCGGTGATCTGCTTCTTCGCCGTGACCACGTTGCCGTCGAGCAGGTTGCCGAGCACATCGGCCTTGGCGAACGCGTTGGCGTCGTAGGCGCAGGTGAGCGTGGTCTCGAGCTTCTTGCGGCCGGGCAGCTCGTTCTCGAGCTTGATCGTGAGCTTCGGATCGTCCGTGGGCGTCATCTCGCTCGCAAGCTCAATGGGATCGGCGTTCGCGTCGAGCGTCTCGCCCGGTGGCAGCTTGTAGGTCTGGGTCACGGCGATCTCCAGCTCGTGCTTTCCGCCGCCGCCAATCGCCGCCGCGGCCTCGCCTTCGACCTTGAAGGTCTTGGTCACCACGATCTCGTTCTTCGCGTAGTCGAGCTTCGCTTTGACCGTCGCATCGGCGTGGATGCCGGCCTCGGCGAGCTTCGCCTCCACGCCGTGCGCGATCTCGACCTTGGGGCCGAGCGTGGCTTCTGCCTTGGCCACGCCGCCGAGCTCGATCTCGTCTGCGATCTTGCCCCGGGCGATCACGGCCTTCTCTTCATCACTGGGGCCGAAGATTCCCGAGGCGAAATTGGGACCGATCATCCCGGGCAGAAAGGCCTGCTGCACGGCGTCGGCGGCGCACTGCTTGGAAAATCCGCGGACCGCGGTCGCCGCTTCTTCAGCCGTCGCGTAGCGCAGCTCGACGGTCTGGCCGAACTTGGCGCCTGCCGAGACCTCAGCGCTCCCCTCCGGACCTTCTTCGCTGAGCTTCGCCTGGAGCGTGGAGTCGGCCTTGAGCTCGACGACGTAGACGTCCTTGCCATCCTCCCTCTTCTTGGTCACCGTGGCGCTGCGCTCGTTCTCCGCGACGGCCTTGCCCACGCCCAGCTCGGCGCTCGCCTTGAACGTGCAGCGATCGCCGTCGTGGAGCTGGCCGATGTTCTTGTCGATGTCGGTGCAGTCGTCGAGGCTGGCGGCCCAGGTGTTGATGGCGTTGGTGGCGGTGTCGATGGGGTGCTCGACGGCCTGCTTCGCGTCGCCCAACCAGTCCCCGGCGTATTGGGCCATCGCGTCGAACGGGCTCGCGTCCACGACGCTGTCCTTGTCTTTCGAACCGCTCGCCTTGGGCGCGTCGGCAGCCGCGTCGGGTGCGGGCGCGTCGCCGACGTTGGGGTCGTAGCCAGGGGTGGTGTCATCGACTCGCAGGGACATGCGTGCCTCCAGGATTGGGCTGTGTAGAGCAGCCTTCGTGCCGGGCCTGATTTCAATGGGTTGGACGCGATCTGTCCGTCGCGTGATCGCGGGGCGATCGCCGGGTGATCAGCTGCGGCTGAAGACCGCGGCCGAGCCGGTCATGACGTAGTCGCGCGCGCCGCCGGGGTAGGGCGCGTTGGCGCACTCGAACTTGCTGCCGTCCGCGTTGGGCTTGAAAGTGAGGACCTTGCCCGTGGCCGGGTCGGTGGCGGTGATGCCCGTTCCGTCCGCCGTGACGCCGGTGGCCACCAGCCAGTGCTGGTCGCCCGAGCCACCCGAATGGTTGATCGCGAAGACCACGGGTGCGTGGTCAAGGACGCTCTTGAGCATCTCGTTCGAGGTGAGCGTCTTTCGATCCACGTGGATGGGAGGATTCGCAGCGCCGCCGATCTTGTCCCAGTCGAGCGAGCTGCCGTTCATGCCGTCGTGCGTCTTCATGTAGTCATCGACGGCGCTGGGCGTGATGGTCTTGCCCGTCATGCCGCTCATCGCCATCGCGGTGGCGGTCATCGCGCAGCCAGCTTGGAAGATCGTCTTGCTGCTGGCGTCGCCGAGCTTCTGGTTGCGCCACGGCTGGTCGCCCTGGACGTAGATCGGGTAGCCGTTGCTGGTGGGAAAGCCGCCGGGATGCTGGCCGTCGGAGAAGGTGGTGCCGGGCTTCTGCGTGGACTCCCAGCCGCCGGCGTAGCACGTGCTGAGGTCGGGCTCTGCGTCGACGGCCTCGTCCACCGGCTTCGAGCACGTCGTCGGAGGAGTTGGCGTCTGGCCTTCGTCCGCGCCGCACGGGCCCTCTGTCGGGTCTGTCGGGTCGTACGGCACGGACTGAAGGTCAGAACCAATCGCATTGGCAGGCATGGCCGTCTCCGGGGAATGGGCATCCCCAGAGCAGCCTTCGTGCCGGTCCTGATTTCAGCTGTTTAGACGCGCTCTGTCCGCCGCGCGATCACCGGGCGATCGCCGGGCGATCACCCGTAGGCGGCGCGGTAGTCCAGCTCCTGGTCGTCCTGGACCGGGTTCTGGTCGGGCTCGGCCTGGCTGAAGAACGCGCGCACCGCCTCGCGGACTTCGTCCGGCTTCTCGAGCTTGTTCACGTTGCTGCGGAAGAAGCTCGCCCCGCGGAGACCGTGCGTGTACCAGCCCAGGTGCCGTCGGAAGCTGTGCACCGCTGCGCGCTCGTTGGGATCGCGGCCCTCGCTCACGAAGGCGAGGTGCTCGTCGAAGTGGCGCACCACGAGCTGCGCGCGCTCGGCCGGCGTCGGCTTGGGGCCGCCGAGCAGCTCGCGGAAGATCCACGGATAGCCGAGCGCGCCGCGGCCGATCATCACCGCGTCGCAGCCGGTCTCTTCGATCATCCGGTGCGCGAGCGCCACGCTGGTCACGTCGCCGTTGCCAATGACCGGGATCGACACCGCCTGCTTCACCGCGCGGATCAGGCTCCAGTCGGCCTTGCCGGTGTAGCCCTGGGCCCGCGTGCGCGCGTGCAACGCGACCGCTGCTGCGCCTGCGCGCTCGAGCTCCTGGGCCACGGTCACGCAATTCACGCTCTTGCTGTCCCAGCCGCTGCGGATCTTCACGGTCACGGGCAGGCTGCAGGCGTCGCGGATGGCGCGGACGATCTCGCCGGCGCGGGGTGGGTCGCAAAGCAGCGCAGATCCAGCCGAATTCCGCGTCACCTTGGGCACCGGGCAGCCCATGTTGATGTCGATGATGTGCGCGCCCTTCTCTTTCGCCACGACGGCCGCCTTGGCCATCGCGTCGGGCTCGCCGCCGAAGATCTGCACCGGATAGGGGTTCTCGATCTTCGGATCGTGCCGCAAATACCGCAGGGTGCGCGCCGACAGCCGGAACAGACCCTGCGCGCTCACCAGCTCGGTCGGCGCGAGGCCAGCGCCGAGCTCGAGCGCGATGCGCCGGAACGGCATCTCGCTGACCGCGGCCATGGGCGCGAGGATCCAGCGATTCGGGAGCGTGTACGGGCCAATCTGCACGGGAGCCATCTACACGCCGCCCATCGCGTTCGCAAATGCACGATGCACTGCACTTGGCCTGCGCCTGCTGCGTTGAGCAGGGGTCGGCGAGATCGAAAAGGCATGTGGCGCCCGTCTCTCGAGGCGCGATCTCGGCCTGGTAGGCGCCCCCCAACCTCGCCTACGCGGAGCAGCGAAACATGCGTCCCCTCTTGCGGCTGGCGGCCTGCCTGGCCTCGTTCGGGCTCTTTGCCTGCGGGGTGGCCGAGGTGCAGAGCACGAACCTCACCCCAGACCTCGACGTGGACGACTTCCACGGTTCGCGGGCCTGCACCACCAAGAGCATCCCCACCTACGCGCTGCACGGCACGGTGCTCACGCCCCAGGGCCCGGTGGTGGGCACGGTGGTGGTGACCAACGAGACGATCACGCAGGTCGTCCCCGATGGCGAGCCGCTGCCCGATGGCGTCACCGCCCTGGAAACCTCCGGCGTGATCTCGCCCGGCTTCATCGACCTGCACAACCACGTGGCCTACGACTTCCTGCCCTTCTGGAACTCGGGCAAGCGGTGGCAGAACCGCTACCAGTGGGCGCGCGCGACCGGCTACCAGAGCGCGGTGAAGAACCCGTACAACGCGGTGAAGAAGGCCAACCACCTCTGCGAGGCCCAGAAGTACGGCGAGTTCCGCGCACTGGTGGGCGGCACCACCACCATCCAGGGCTCCAACGACCT
Organism: Deltaproteobacteria bacterium; assembly: GCA_018266075.1. Classification (GTDB taxonomy): domain Bacteria; phylum Myxococcota; class Myxococcia; order Myxococcales; family SZAS-1; genus SZAS-1. The sequence continues at coordinate 6,755 of JAFEBB010000026.1, forward strand.
CACCTGCGACCGCTCCTGGGTGCGCAACGTGGAGTACGGCATGTTCTGCCAGGACCACGTGGGCGAGATGGTGCTCCCTGTCACTGCGCTCACCCAGTCCGACGCGGACAAGCTCAACGCCCAGTTCGCCTCGGGCCACACGGCGGCGTACCTGGTGCATCTGGCAGAGGGCGTCGACGATTCGTCGCGCGCCGAGTTCGACCACCTCGAGGCCCTGGGCCTGCTCCAGCCGCAGCTGGTGGCCATCCACGGGACCGCGCTCGACGCCACCCGGCTGCAGAAGATGGGCGCCGCGGGCATGAAGCTGGTGTGGAGCCCGCTCTCGAACCTGGCGCTCTACGGCCAGACCACCGACATCCCCACCGCCCTGTCTTTTGGCGTGAAGGTGGCCCTGGCGCCGGACTGGTCGCCCTCGGGCAGCGCGAACGTGCTCGGCGAGTTCAAGGTGGCCGACCGGGTGAACCGCGAGCGCTTCGGCGGGATCCTCAGCGACTATGACCTCTGGCAGATGGTCACCGCGAACCCGGCAGACATCGCCGGCGTGGGCGATAAGCTGGGCCGGATCGCACCGGGCTTCACCGCGGATCTCGTGGTGATCCGGCCGCAGGGCGTGGTGGATCCGGCGGATCCGTATCGCTCCATCATCGACGCCCAGCCGCAGGACGTGCTGCTCACCACCATCGGCGGCGATCCGTACTACGGCGATCCCACGCTGCTGGATCAACTCGGCCAGGCGGGTACGTACACCGTGCTCTCCAGCTGCGACGGCGAGCTGCGCGGCCTGCGGGTGCAGGACCCGGCCTCAGGCGTGCCCAACGCCAGCGAGAGCCTGGACCAGGTGAACGCGACCTTCGCCGGTGACCAGGTCTCGAGCGTGGTCCCGCTCTACGGCTGTGATGCAGCCCCCGAATGGGCGTTCCACTAGGCGTCGGTGGCAACCAGGCCGGCTCGGCAGCGACAATGGAGCGTCGCCGGGAGGGCTGCGCATGCCGTCGTCGATCGAGACCGAGGCCGTCAAGTACAAGGCCTACCTCAAGAACACGCTCAAGGACGGCAAGCTCACGCAAGCCGAGGCGAATTCCATCGTCGCCGACGCGAAGAAGCCGGGCTTCACCGAGGTGAAGGCGCTGTATCTGGCAGGCTTCGTGGAGGCCAACGCCGACAAGTTCGATCCGGCCGTGCGCCGCACGCTCGAGAGCTTCCTCACCGGCGCGAACATCCAGAACACGGCGAAGATCGAGTCCGACATCGCGCCCACGACCCCGAGCGCCACCGGCGAGCCCACGCTCGCGAAGGGCGACGGCAAGGGCATCACGTACACGAAGGCGTCGGGCTCGCTCACGGTGGGCGGCTTCGGCAGCGACGACGCGGTCCAGGGCGGCTTGGGCGACTGCTACTTCATCTCCTCGATGATGGCCGTGGCCAACGCCCACCCGGAGATCCTGCAGAAGGCGATCAAGGACAACGGCAATGGCACGTACACGGTCACGTTCTGGCAGCGCGACAACGCGGACTCGGCGCCGCGGCCGGTGAAGGTGACCGTCGACGACAAGGTGCCTGAGTCGAAGGGCTCGCCGCAGTACGTGGGCTCGCGCAGCGGCAAAGAGCTCTGGCCGATGATCATGGAGAAGGCGTACGCGCAGTGGCACGGCGGCTACGAGGACATCCAAGGCGGCATGGGCGCGAACGCGCTCTCGGCGCTCACGGGCGCGCGGCCGGGCTTCTTCCCCGTGAACGAGGAGATGAAGGTCGACGACATCTGGAGCCAGCTCAAGAGCGCTTGTGGCAACGGCGGCTGCGTGGTCGCGGACTCCACGGGCTTCGGCCACGAGAAGGTCGCGGGCGTGGTGGGCGATCACACGTACACGGTGCTCGGCGTCGAGGAGAAGAACGGCCAGCGGCTGGTGAAGCTGCGCAACCCCTGGGGCGAGAAAGAGCCCGGCCACGACGGCACCGACGACGGCATCTTCACCCTGCCCGTGGAGCAGTTCGTGAAGAGCTACGCGATGGTGGAGTACGTGAAGCCCTAGAAGAAGCGCACGCCGGCGTCCCGCAGCATGCGGACGACGAGCGTCATGGGCAGGCCGCGGACGCTGTTGAGATCGCCGTCGATCTTGGAGAAGAGCGCCATGCCGCGTTCTTCCACGCGATAGCCGCCGGCGCAGCCTTCCCACTCGCGCGTGGCCAGGTAGCCCTCGAGCTCGTTCGGATCCAGCGCGTACATCGTGAGCGAGACGACGTCGTGCTCCACGCGCTCCAGCTTTGGTCCGAGCAGCGCCACGGCGGTGTAGAGCTGGTGCGTCTTGCCGGAGAGGCGCTGGAGCTTCTCGCGCGCGTCGTCGAGGTCGCGCGGCTTGCCCCAGATCTCGCCCTCGAAGCCGCAGACTTGATCCGACCCGATCACCAGCGCGCCCGGGTTCAGCGTCGCGACGGCCTTGGCCTTCCCCCACGCGAGCTCGTGGGAGAGGTCGATGGGGTCCTTGAGCCGGAAGTGCTCATCGAAGTCGGGCTTCTGCGCGCGATAGGGCAGGCCGAGCGCGTCCATGAGCGTGCGGCGCGCAGACGACGTGGAAGCGAGGATCAGCTCGGGCTGGGGACGTCCGTGATCGGCGCCGGCGGCTTGGGCGCTGCGGGCGGCTGCCATGCCTTCTCTCCGTGGGCCGGGGCGTCCACTTCGACCACGATGTACCGCCGCTCGAGCTGCGCCCGGAGCAGCGGCATGGCGACGTTATACACGGGCACGCCGCCCCGGGTCTGACCGCGCAGGCTCCCGCGGTGCGCATGCCCGTGGAACGCGGCCACCACGCCCATCTTGTCGATGACCTCGGCGAGTCGCGAGCATCCGAGGAACGGGAAGATCTCCGGCTTCTCGCCCATCACCGTGGCGCGGATGGGCGCGTAGTGGGTGAGGGCGATCTTGGTCTTGAAGCCGCTCGCCTCGAGCTTGGCGAGCGCCATCTCCAACGCCAGCGCCTGGTTGATCGACTCGTGCACGAACATCTTCGTGACCGGCTCGCCCCAAGCCTGCAGCGTGGCGTCCTCGAAGCCGGCGCCGAAGCCCTTCACGCCCGCAAAGCCCACGCGCTTGTCGAAGACCCAGGCCTCGCCCTGCACGAAGTGCACGCCCGCGTGCGTGAGGATCTTCATCACCTCCGCGCCCTTGTCGCTCTCGTGGTCGTGGTTGCCGAGCACGGCGACCTTGGGCAGGCGGATGTCGGCGAGCTCCTCGGCGAGGATCTCCGCTTCCTCCACCTGGCCGTAGTCGCAGAGGTCGCCGCAGAGGCACATCACGTCCGCTTCGTCGGCGGCGGGGCCCAGGTAGCGGCGGAACTTGCCCTGGCTGTCGATGCGGCAGTGCAGGTCGGCGACGGCGGCGATGCGGACGATGCTCATGCGGCGCTCAGTGCAGCTTCGGGTGGTGGTTGCGGTAGCTGGGGACCTCGGCCTCCCGTGCGTCGGACATGCCCTCGGCCAGATCGCGGTCGTACTGGCAGCGCGAGAGGATCGTGCCGCGACACAGGTCTTCCGTTCCCTGCTCCGCGGGCTCGCGCGCGCGCGCCTGAAGGCGATCGAGCAGCCAATCGGGGATCTTCTGTTTCAGCCCCGGGAACGCGAACCGGAAGAGCAAGAGGTGCGAGAGCAGGACTTCGGGATGCGGCTGGAAGCGGGCGTAGAGCCGCTCCCAGTCGATGACGTCGGCGCAGTACTTGAGGACGTGGTTCACGTCGGCGCCGTCGTAGCGCTCGCGCTCGAGCACATAGGCCTTGCTCCAGATGATCTCCTCCGGCGGTGCGACCAGGCAGGGCACGCCAAGGACGGTCGTCGCGCGCGCGTAGGTGAACCAGTCGTCGTCGACGTCGGCCACGCCATTGCCGGAGGAGAAGATGACATCCACGAACTCGCCGCAGGGGTGGAAGCCCTTGGCGAGCCACACCGGATCGGAGATCTCGGTGCGAAAGCCGGCGTCGGCGAGGGCGGCGAGGGCCAGGTCCACGTCGCGGCGGCGGCAGAAGACGTCGAGGTCCTTGGTGTCGCGGTAGATGCCGGCGTACTCGCGCAGGGCGTACGCGCCGGCCACCACCACGGGCACGCCAGCCTCGTAGAGGGCGCGCAGGGCCTGGGCCCGGGCGGCGAATTGGGAGGCGGAGTCGGGGTTGGGGGCCGCGCCCATCTGGAGATGGCTCCGCATTCCGGCCTCCCCCCGGGGATTCGGGGCGCGCGGCCCAGACACCGGTGGACTAGAGGTACGCACCGCAATGCACCGCCGCCAACAGCGAGCGGCGGGCCGGATGCACGGAAGGCTTGGACGGCAGCCAGGGGCGCGAGAGCTGGAAGGGCGCAGAGGCCGTCGCGCGCGGCGCGCCGGCAGGGCCCGGGAAGCTCGGCTTTCCCCTCTGCACTCGGACGCTCGCTTGCTCGGGGAACGGTAACGGTGATCGGTGCTCGATGATCGGGCCGATCACCACACACCCATCACCTGTACCGTCTCCCAAGTACGCGCGCGCCTGGGCCACCCCAGGGAAACTTCGCGACCCAGGGCTACTCGAAAATCGGTACGTCGACCTTGCCGCCCTGCTTCTTGCCGTTGGGGTGGCTCTTCGACTTGTCGTCGGGCTTGGTCGCCGCCGCGGGGTCGGCCGCCAACTTCAGCGTCAACTCCACCGGCTGCGTCGCTCCCGCGAGGTCCACGCCCTGCGTCTGCGGCAGGAAGCCGTCGTGCTTCACGATCAGGTTCACCGCACTTCGCGCGCGCGGCAGCAGGAGATTGGCGGGCGTCGTGCCCAGGAGCGTCGCGCCGTCGAAGACCTGCGCACCCGCAGGATCACTCACCACGTGAACGCTCACGTTCGCGCTCGGCGGCGGTGGAGTCGGCTGCGCGGGCACCACGGGCTGAGGCGTCGGCTGCGGCGTCGCCACGGCCACGGGAACCGGCTCCGGCTGCGGCGCGCGCTTCATCGCGAAGAACGCGCCCACCATCCCCGCAACCGCGAGCAGCCCCACGCCGCCGCCAATGAGCATCGCCTTCGACGTCGACGACGCCGCGACCGATTGCTCGGCCACCACCGGTATGCCTGTCCCACCCGTCATCCGCCGCATGCCCGTCGACGTCCGGGTCTCCGGCGCAGGCGCCACCGCGCCTTCGGGCACCGCATCGAGCACGGCTTGCGACACGCCGTTCAGCGAGGCGTGCAGCTCCGCCAGGAACGACTCGATGTCCGCCGGCCGGTTCTCCTTGTCGAAGGCCAGCGCACGCCGGAAGAACATGTCCAGCTCCCCCGGGATCGGCGCGCCCTTGCGGCGCGTGGCCACCATGGGGATTTCGTTCATCATCGCCTGCTGCAGGAGCTTGTGCGCGCTCGAGGCCTTGAACGGCGTCGAGCCCGCGAGCAGGTAATAGAGCACCACGCCCAACGAGTAGAGGTCCGAGCGGCCGTCGAGCGGATCACCGCCCGCCTGCTCCGGCGACATGTACGCGGGCGTTCCCAGGATCTGGCCGGTGGTGGTGAGGTGCTCCTCGCCGCCCTCTTCGTCGACCATCTTCACCAGGCCGAAGTCGAGCACCTTCACGTGATCGCGGCCCTTGAAGCGCGCGCACATCACGTTGTGCGGCTTCATGTCGCGGTGGAGGATGCCCTGGCTGTGCGCGTAGGACAGCGCCTCGCCCACCTGCTCCACGATGTTCACCGCCCGCGAGACGCTCATGGGCCCGTCGCGCTTCACGAGGGCCTTGAGGTTCTCTCCCTCGAGCATCTCCATCGTGTAATAGAACGCGCCCTGCGGCGTCTGGCCGAAGTCGAAGATGGAGATGATCGACGGGTGCTTGAGCCGGCTCACCACCTCCGCCTCGCGGCGGAAGCGCTCCGCGAACTGCGGCGTGGAGCTCAGCGTGGGGTGCAGCATCTTCAAGGCCACGTCGCGGTTCATCGAGGTCTGCGTGGCCTGGAAGACCACGCCCATGCCGCCCTGGCCGAGGATGCCTTTGACCGCGTAGCGCCCGTCGATGGTCGTTCCAATGAGGTTCTGGAACGGGTTCTTGCAGACGTGCTCCGCCGACATCGGCTCGCCGCAGGAGGTGCATTGTGAAGAGCTCGCCGAGTGGGGGCTCTTGCTATGGCTGTCGCTGGGCATGTCGGCCGAGTATAAAGACAGGCCGAGGGTGCGCCCAAGGCCCGTTCGCACGGTTTGACGCGCGCGGGGCACCCCCCAAAGGAGTGACCATGAAGCTCGCAGTTCCGGTTCTGGCCGCGCTGGCGCTCTCGTTCGCCGCCGGTTCAGCCCAGGCTCAGGAGAGCCACAGGTTCAACGCCAAGACCCTCGCCGCCAAGTACAGCCTGCCCGTCTACACGGCCAAGGGCGCCAAGCCGGTGAACGACGAGGTCATCGAGGCCACCAACGACGTGGAGCACGAGAACTCGGCCGTCTACGTCCTCAAGGGCGAGCCCAAGAAGGCCGTCGAGTTCTACACCAAGGAGATGGGCGCGCCGCAGAACGAGCAGAGCGACACCGGCACCGAGAAGTGGATCTTCAAGAAGGACGAGCCCAACAGCAGCAAGCTCCGGCACCGGGTGATCATCAGCTACGACCACATCCAGAAGATCGTCCAGATCACCCTCTGGCAGCGCGAGTACGAGAGCGCCGCCGACGCCGACAACTAAGCCATGCGATTCCTCTTTGCCGCCGCCGTGCTCGCGGGTGCAGCGCCCGCATTTGCGGATGCGCCCGATGGCGCGGCCGTCTTCAGCAAGCGCTGCGCGGGCTGCCACGGCGCCGACGGCAAGGGCGAGACGAAGGTCGGCCACAAGTACCACGTGGCGGATCTCTCCAGTCCCGCCTGGGCCAGGAAGACGACCCCCGAGAAGGCGCACGACACCATCGCCAACGGCGTCGAAGGCAAGATGCCGCCCATGAAGCACAAGCTCTCGCCCGAGGAGGTCGACGCCGTGACGGCGTACGTCTTCACGCTCTCGAAGGCGAAGTCGAAGTAAGCGATGCGCATCTACACCAAGGGCGGCGACGCCGGGCAGACCGGCCTCTTCGGCGGCGCGCGGGTGCCCAAGAGCGATCCGCGGGTCTCCGCCTACGGCGACATCGACGAGCTCAACGCCGTCCTCGGCATCGCGCGGACGCTGCAGCCGCCACCCGAGGTCGCGACCATCCTGGGATCCGTGCAGGACCAGCTCTTCACGCTCGGATCCGAGCTGGCCACGCCCGAGCCGGAGAAGGCGCGGGTGGCCATTCCGCGCACGCAGGAGGCGTGGAGCGTGGCGCTGGAGATGGCCATCGACGCCATCGACGCCGAGCTCCCGGAGCTCCGCAGCTTCATCCTCCCGGGCGGGACGCCGTCGGCGGCGCAGCTGCACCTGGCGCGGACGGTGTGTCGGCGGGCGGAGCGGAACGTGGTGGCGCTCGCGCAGCACGCAGACGTGCCGGCCGAGGTGCTGCGGTACCTGAATCGGCTGAGCGACTACCTCTTCATGGCCGCTCGGCTGTGCAACGCGCGAGCGAAGGTGGCCGACGTCGCGTGGAAGCCGCACCCCTAACGGTCGTCGGCTGGATCAATACGCGGGCGGCGTGTAGACGTTCAGCAGCAGCGCGGGCGTGCTGCCCACGTTTCGCACCCGGTGCGGCGTCCGCGGCGGGATCACCACCACCGTTCCGGCACGCGCGCGCATCTCCTCGTCGGCGGTCATGACCACCACCTCACCCTCGGCGACGAAGAGCACCTGGTCGCCAGGGTGGCCGCCAGGCTCCTCGCCGCCGTCCTCGCCGGGGAGGAGCGTCATCACCGCCGTCTGCGAGTGCGCGGTCTCCGTCTCCACGTGGAAGAACCGGCCGCGCCGCTCGAAGAGCCGCCAGCCCTGCAGCTTCGCCATGGTCGCGCCTCCCGCGCCAAGCCCCCCGCCAGGGCTCCAGGCAACCCTGCGCACGGCCGCTTCGCCCGACAAGCGCCCAGGAGAACGACGTGCTGTCGGCCGCTGAACTGCGATCCCGTGCGCGCGCTGCTGGCTTTCCCGCGGTGGGCTTCGCCCGGGCCGAGCCGCTCGATGGCGCCGCGCTCGACGCCTGGCTCTCCCAGGGCTTCGCCGCCGACATGGCCTGGATGGCCCAGCACCGCGACGAGCGGTTGGATGTAACCAAGCTGTTAACCGGCGCGAAGACGGTGATCGCCCTCGGGCTGCCGTTTCCCACGCAGGGCGATGGCGTGGTGGCCCGCTACGCCCGCGGCCGCGACTACCACGGCATCCTGCGCGACCGGCTCCGCAAGCTGCGCAAGCCGCTGCAGCGCGACTTCCCCGGGCTGGGCACCTACGCGAGCGTCGATTGGAACCCGGTGATGGAGAAGCTCTGGGCGGAGCGCGCCGGGCTGGGCTTCATCGGCAAGCACTCGCTGCTCATTCATCCGAAGTGGGGCTCGCAGATTCTGCTCGGGACGCTGATCCTCGACGCGGAGGTCGACGCCTACGATTCGCCGCTCCCGCGCCAGTGCGGCGCGTGCGCGCTGTGTCTGAACGCGTGCCCCACCCAGGCCATCGTTGCGCCGGGCGTGGTCGATGCGCGCCGCTGCCTCTCGTACCAGACGATCGAAAACACCAGCGCTGTCCCCGAGCCGCTGCGCGAGGCGATGAAGCTCACCGTCTTTGGCTGCGACGCGTGTCAGACGTGTTGTCCGTGGAATCAAAAACCGCCTCCGCCGGACGACGGCGCATTCCGTCCGCGGCCGCTGGCGCAGCTCTCGGCGCGCGAGTTCGCGGCGATGAGCGCCGCCGACTACGCGCGGCTCGTGCCCGGTTCGGCGCTGGCGCGTGCGGGGTTTGACGGGCTGCGCCGGAATGCGCTCTTGGCAATCGGGGCGCAGCGCGACCTGGGCGCGCGAGAGCTGGTGGAGCGGCTCTGTTCCGATCCCCAGCCGCTCGTGCGCGACGCGGCGAAGTGGGCGCGCGAGCAATTGCGTTGACGATTGGCGGTTGCGGGGTGATACGTCCGCGCGTGGATTGGAAGCGCGCCAGCGTGTACGCCGCGTTGATCGGCCAGGTGCTGCTCAGCGCGGGCACGTACCTCACGGCCAAGGTTGCGCTGCCATCGTTCGGCCCGTGGACGCTGCTCATCCTCCGGTTCGTGATCGCCGCGCCGGCGTTCGTGCTGCTGCTCGCGCTCGGGCCGGGGCCGGCTCTGCCGCGTGGGCTCTGGTCGCGCCCGGGCGAGCTCTTCGCGCTGCTCTGCGGGCCGCTGAATCAGCTCCTGTTTCTCGCCGGGCTGGTCTGGTCGACGCCGACGCACGCCTCGCTGCTCTACGCGCTCACGCCGATTGGCGTTTACGTCTTCGCGCGGGTACGCCTGAACGAGCGGCCGAGTCCGATGAAGCTCGCGGGGATCTTCGTGGCGTTCCTGGGCGTGGCGCTGGTGCTCGCCGCGGGCTACGGACCACCCGGACCGGCGCGCTCAGCCACGCTGCACGGTGACCTCTTCATCCTCGCGGCCGTGGCGGTGTGGGTGATCTACAGCGTCGAAGGCAAGCGCATCGCCCAGCGCGACGGCGCGATCCAGGTCGCCGGTTGGGCGTCGCTGATGGGGCTGGTGCTGTCGATTCCCGCGTGGCCCTGGCTCCTGCCGCCGGCGACGCTCACCGCGGCGCCGCTCCACGCCTGGCTGGGCGCGATCTACCTGGGTCTTTTGACGAGCGTGGTGTCGTACGTGCTCTGGTACTACGCGCTGCGGCGGCTGGAGGCGTCGAAGGTGGCGGTCTTTGCGAACCTCCAGCCGGTGGCCACGGCGGTGCTCGCGCGCACGATCTACGGCGAGGCCTTCGACGTGAAGCTGCTCACCGGCGGGGCGCTGGTGCTGCTGGGCGTGTTCGTGACCGAGCGCGGCTGATCCGAAACGGATCCGGATCAGTCGTCGTCGCTGTTGCGGTTCTTGAAGCCGGCCTCGAGCTGCTCTTCGCAGGTCTCGCGCTTCTGCTTGCAGCGGTCCATGCACTTCTGCACCGGGAGCTTCTTGCCGGGCTTCACGTGCAGCGAGTCGTCGTTGGTGTGGCCGATGGTGCAGTCTTCCTTGCAGTCGTCGAAGTCCTCGTCGCAGCGATCGTCGGTCTCGTCTTCGGGCTTCGTGTCTTGCACCTTCGACGGCCGCGACGACGGGCTCTCGGTCAGCTCCGGATCCAGCTCGAGCGGATTGCCGGCGTCGGGCTCGGGCGGCGGCGGCTTCTTGTCGGGCTTGGTTTGCGAGGCGCCGGCCTGATCCGTGTCGGGCGCGGGCGGTGGCCAGATCTCGACGTCGGGCTTCTTGGGCTTGGACTTGCCGGCGCTCGCGACGAGCGGCGTGAAGACGGCAAGCAGGAGCAGCAACAGCCGGACCATGGTTGCCTGCATGGTAGCGCAAGGCGCCCGGACGGGCGCGAGGGGCCGTCGCCCGAGGCGCCGGCAGGCCCGGGGCGCCAGGCTTTCCCCGGGACGCTCGGGCAGATGCAGGTGCTTGGGGAACGGTGACGGTGATCGGTGTGCGGTGATCGGAATAGAATTCTCGGGTGATCACCCTCGATTCGCTCAGCTGTTCGCGCGCGCCCACGCTCGAGGGATTGAGTTTGACGCTCGGACCGGGCGAGCTGCCAGCCATCGTCGGCGCGGAGGCCGAGGAACGCGCGGCGCTGGTCGAGCTGCTCGCGGGATATCGGTCCGAGAGCGCTGGCTCGTTCATCCTCGACGGGCATGAGATCCCGGCTCGGGAGCGGCGCAATCGGGTGGTCGTGTTGCCGCACAAGGCCGCGCTCACGCCCGAGCTCACCGTGGCCGAGCACCTGCGGCTGCTGGCGCGGCTGCGCGGCGCGCGGCTCGACGGCGCGGTGCAGGACAAGCTCCTCGCCTTCTCCAAGATCGACAAGGCCTCGCGGCGGCCGTCGGATCTCGAGTTTGATCAGCGGCTGCGATTGACGCTCGGGCTTTCTGTCGTGGGCCGACCGGCGCTGGTGATCGCGCTGGATCCGCCGACCGACGTGGGCGAGCTCATGCCTGAGCTGAGCGCGCCGGATCGGGCCCTGTTGCTGGTGACGGACAAGCTCCAGGGGCTCGAGGCGCAGGTCACGCGGGTGCATGGGCTGCAGCACGGCCGGCTCTCCGACGGCATCACCTCGGCGGACTCCGAGCCTGGAGAGCGCGCGTTCGTGCTGCGTGTCGCGCCGGGCGGACCGCCGCTGGAGACGGTGTTGGCCACGCAAGCGGGTGTCACGGTGGACGGCCTTGGGGAAGGGCTCTATCGGCTGCGAGTCCTGCGCGAGGTGGCGGTGGCGCCGCTCATCCGTACGCTGGTTTCACGCGGCGTCACGCTCGAAGCGGTGACGCCGATGGGTGAGCGAACGGCATCCCGGCTCTAGTCTCATCGAGCCCGATCACCGCACACCGATCACCGTCACCGTTCCCCAAGCACCTGCATCTGCCGGGTGCAGCAGGGAAACGCGAGCATCCCGGGCCTGCCGGCGCCATTCTGGCGACGGCCCTTCGCGTCCCGGAATGTGTCTTCCCTTCAGCCGTTTGTGCAGCCAAGGTCGTTCGGGGAGGGGTAAGCCGGTGTGACCCTCGCCACTCCGGCGCCGGTTGCCATCGCGGTTATACTTGCCTCGGTCCTGGAGGCTTCTCGGGTGCTGGCGTTCCTGGAGATCGCGCGCGCGGCGTTCCTGAGCCTCGGTCGGCGGCTGGGGCCCTGGCTCCTGGGCCTGGCGGTGCTCGCGGGCGTGGGTTGGTTCGCCAACAGCGACCTCACCCGGGTGTTGATCATCATCGGCGCGGTGACGTTGGTTGGCGGCGCCATTCCGGCCGTCGCGGGCACCGGGCTGCGCTCCTGGCTGCGCGCGGGGCCGCTGGGCTTGGCCGATCGCGGCGGCGGCTACTTTGCGACGGTTGGCTATGGCATCGGCGCGGCGCTGGTGGCCCTGCCCTTCGTCCTCGCGGCGACGTCCGTGGCCAACGGCACCGACCTGCGCGAGCTGCCCGAGGTGCTCGGGCTCTCCGTCGCAGCGGTGCTGGTGGTGTCGTGGCTGGGCGCTGCCGCCGGACGCCTGGTGGAGAGCGGCGTGGCCGTGGTCATGCTCAGCTGGGTGGGAGCCGCGGCCGTGTCCGGTGCGACGTTCGCCGCCACCGCGGGCATCAAAGAATTCTCGGTCGTGCACGGAACCGATGGTGCGTTCGTGGAGCGCTTCCCGTACGACGCATGGGGGCCGTTCATCATGGTGGGCCTGGCGGTGGTGACCACCCATGCGCTGATGTGGCTCGCCTCTCGGGTGGACCAGCGCGCGCCCACGCACCCGGTGGCGTGATGCAACCCGGCACGGCGCCGCAGACTCCCGAGGCCCGCCTCGAGGCCCTCGGCCTCGCGCTTCGACGCCGTCCCGCCGGGAAGATCTGGATCCCGGATCTGGTCCTGAAGCCCGCGGCGGTGCTCATCCCGCTCTTCGTTCGCAACGCCGAGCTCTGGGTGCTGCTCACCCAGCGGCGCGCGGATCTGCGCGCGCACGCGGGGCAGATCTCGTTTCCAGGCGGCGGCGTCGACCAGACGGATCCGGATCCGAGCATCACCGCGCTGCGCGAGGCCGAGGAAGAAGTGGGCATCCCGCGCGGGCAGGTGCGGCTCATGGGCCAGCTCGATGAGTACCCCACGGTGACGTTCTTCAAGATCAGCCCGTTCGTGGGACAGATCACCGAGCCGCACGCGCTGACGCCGAATCCATCCGAGGTGGCCGAGGTGATCGAGCTGCCGCTCTCGGCCTTCAAACAGCCGGGCGTGCACACCGAAGAGCCCATCCCGTTCCCGTATCCGAAGCTGGGACGCTTCAAGAGCATCACCAGCTACCAGATCGGACGGCATCGCGTGTGGGGCGTGACCGGCGCCATCCTGAAGCAGCTTCTGGAGATTGAAGCGACGCTCGGCTAGCTTGCGCGGCCGTGAACCTCTATCCCGTCATCATGGCTGGCGGCTCGGGCACGCGCTTCTGGCCCTTGTCGCGCAAGCAGCGCCCCAAGCAGTTCCTCCCGCTCGTCTCGCAGAAGCCGCTCATCGCCGAGACCGCCGAGCGACTGCCGCCGCTGGCGAAGATCCAGGACAGCTATGTCGTCTGCGGCAAGGCGCATGCGGCCGCGGTGAAGAAGCTCGTGCCCAAGCTGCCCGCCGCGCACATCCTCGTGGAGCCCGCCGCGCGCAACACGGCGCCGGCCATTGGGCTCGCGGCGGCCGTCATCGCCAAGAAGGATCCGACGGGGATCCTGGTGGTGCTCCCGAGCGATCACCACGTGGCCGACGTGCCCGGCTTCCGCAAGGCGCTGGCCGAGGCCGCGCACTACGCCGATCGCGGCGCGCTGGTGACCCTGGGCATCAAGCCCTCGCGGCCGGAGACGGGCTACGGCTACATCCAGCTCGGCGATCGCATCGAGCGCGGGCCCGGACACCGCGTGCGCGCGTTCGTGGAGAAGCCGGACGCCGCCCGCGCCGCGCAGTACCTCGAGGGCGGCCAGCACGCGTGGAACGCGGGCATCTTCCTCTTCCGCGCCGACGCCATCCTGCTCGAGATCCGCGAGCACATGCCCGAGCTCGCCGACGGCCTCGACGCCCTCTCGCCGCACGTGGGCAAGCCGAGCTTCGCCCGCGCGCTGGCCAAGATCTTTCCCAAGCTGCCGAGCGTGAGCATCGACTACGGCGTGATGGAGAAGGCGCGAAACATCGTGGTCGTGCCCAGCGAGTTCGGCTGGAGCGACGTGGGCTCGTTCGCCGCGCTGCCCGAGGTGCGGCCCGCGGACGGCCAGGGCAACGTGGTGAGCGGCATGGCCCTGCCGGTGTCGTCGCGCGGGTGCGTGATCCTCGCGGATCCGAAGCGGCCCATCGCGGTCGTCGGCGTGGACGACCTGATCGTCGTCGACGCGGGCGACGCCATCCTCGTGTGCCCCAAGTCGCGCGCGCAGGAGGTGCGCAAGGCCGTGGAGGAGCTGGAGAAGCGCAAGCTCTCGCGGTTCATCTGAGCCGTTGCTAGATTGCGCCGCCCAACCCGGAGCGACGCATGAATCCGCACATCTTCCGCGAGTACGACATCCGCGGGCTCGTGGATAAGGACCTCACCGAAGAGGTCGCGAATCTGCTCGGGCTCGGGCTGGGCACGACCGTGCGCCGCAAGGGCGGCAAGACCGTGGTCCTGGGCCGCGACTGCCGCGAGTCGAGCGACCGGTTCCGCGACGCGATGATCCCCGGGCTGACGTCGACCGGCGTGAACGTCATCGACATCGGCGTGGTGCCCACGCCGCTCACCTACTTTGCCGCGAACACGCTCCCCGAGGTCGACGGCCTGGCGATGATCACCGGCTCGCACAACCCGAAGGAGTACAACGGCTTCAAGATGGGCGCGGGGAAGACCACCTTCCACGGCCACGAGATCCAGGCCCTGCGCCAGCTCATCGAGAAGCGCGACTTCGAGAAGGGCGCAGGCTTCGTTCGCCAGCACGACATCATCACGCCGTACCAGAAGTTCGTGCGCGAGACGGTGAAGGTCGGTCCGCGGAAGCTGAAGATCGTCATCGACGCGGGCAACGGCGTGGGCGGCGCGGTGGCAGTGCCCATGTTCAAGGCCATGGGCTACGAGGTCATCGACCAGTACTGCGAGATGGACGCCAACTTCCCGCACCACCACCCGGATCCGACGGTCGTCGAGAACATGCACGACCTCATCAAGCGGGTGAAAGCCGAGAAGGCCGACGTGGGCATCGCCTACGACGGCGACGCGGATCGCCTCGGCGTGGTCGACGACCAGGGCAACATCCTCTGGGGCGACCAGCTGATGATCCTCTTCAGCCGCGAGCTGTTGAAGCAGGTGCCGGGCGCGACGATCGTCGGCGAGGTGAAGTGCTCGATGACGATGTACGACGACATCGCCAAGCACGGCGGCAAGCCCATCATGTGGAAGGCGGGGCACTCGCTCATCAAGGCCAAGATGAAGGAGACCGGCGCGGAGATGGCCGGCGAGATGAGCGGCCACATCTTCTGGACCAACCGCTACTACGGCTTCGACGACGGCGTGTACTCGAGCGCGCGGTTGCTGGAGATCCTCAGCCAGGCGCAGAAGCCGATGTCGCAGCTGCTGGACGACGTGCCCAAGACGTTCGCCAGCCCCGAGATCCGCTTCGACATGCCGAGCGAGGAGAAGAAGTTCGCCACGGTGAAGAAGGCCATCGAGATCTGCCGCAAGCGCGGCTACGAGATGGTCGACGTCGACGGCGTGCGCGTGATCTTCCCCGACGGCTGGGGCTTGATCCGTGCGTCGAACACGCAGCCGATCCTGGTGCTGCGCTACGAGGCGAAGACGGAGCCGCGGCTGAAGGAGATCCAGAAGCTCATCGAGGGCGTGCTGGACGAGGCGCAGAAGTAGCGAGCGCGCTCACGCGAACATGTAGCGGAACGCGAGCCCGCGCGGCGTCCGCTTCGAGAAGATGTTCAGCATGCTGTTGAAGAACGGGAAGTTGCCACTCGGGAGTCCCGGGTCATTGCCGCTGGGAAAAGTGAATTGCAACGCGGGCAAGAATCCCTTGGCGATCACAGCTTGCCAACGCTCCGTGAAGCGCTGGTCGTAGAAGTACGGAAATCCGCCAATCTTGTGGCTTGTTCGCGCGGCTACTTCGAACGGTGGGTCATCGCGCTTCGCGAGCGTCTTCAGTGCGTGTCCGGAGAACGCAGCCCGAAGCGACGAACGAGAGAGTCGCGGCGACGGAGCGTGGATCACGAACTGCACGAGCTTGCTTC
The DNA here is from genome assembly GCA_018266075.1 of Deltaproteobacteria bacterium. Classification (GTDB taxonomy): domain Bacteria; phylum Myxococcota; class Myxococcia; order Myxococcales; family SZAS-1; genus SZAS-1. The sequence continues at coordinate 22,523 of JAFEBB010000026.1, forward strand.
GCTCGTCGTAGAGAACGCCATGCCCCTCGACCTCTGAAGATCCCCAAGGGTCGAGCGATGTGAAGAGCGAGAGCTCAAGCGCTGGTCGTCGCGAGATTGCGACAGTTGCGAAGTAGTGCGTCGCTGCGAGGACTTCGGGCGGGCGCACGCCACGCGGGGGCATTCCCCCGATGCGGCCACCGTTGCTTGAGTCACGTGCGCCGATCACGAGTGGCAGACATTCGTCTGGCGAAAGCACTTCCCAGATCGGGATGAAGTCCACAAGCCCTCCAAACGAAGAGGCCGGCACCGGATCGAACCGGGCCGGCCTCGGTTGCTTCTGCGTAGCCGACTACTTCGGCGCCGCCATGGTCACGGCCGCGGGCTTCGCATTCGGCAGCCCTTCGCCGTGCGGGAAGCTCCAGAGCTGCTTGAACTTGCCCGTGGTCTCGTCGAGCTCGATGGCCTGGTCCACGTCCACGTTGGTGAGCACCGTGGTGTTCAGCTTCTTGTTCGGCCAGCGGATCTCGATCTTGTCGATCTTGGTGTTCTTGGCCATGCCGAAGTGCAGGCGGCTGGTGTTCGCGGCGCCGAAGCGGCTGCCCGTCCAGAGCTCCTGGAGATACGTCTTGCCGCCGGCGGTGACCTTCACCCGCGCGCCGATGGCCTGGCTGTTGGTGCCGCCGGCCACGTTGCCCTTGAAGCCGATCTCGAACCAGTGGTTCGCGTTGCCCTTGTTGTGAAGCACCATGCTGGGCCAGATGTCGCCGGGCGTGGCGCCGCCGTTGTTGATCGCGAGATCCAGATTGCCGTCGTGGTCGTAGTCGCCGAACGAGGCGCCGTGGCCCTTGCCCCAGAGGCTCAGGTCATAGAACGGCGTGCGCAGGGCGAACTTGCCGTTGCCCAGGTTCTCGTAGAACAGGAACGGCTCGGCCTGCTGGAAGAACGGCCCGCCCGCGCCCATCACGATGTCCTGGTCGCCGTCGTTGTCCCAGTCGCCGTTGTCGGCGCCCATGGTGCCCAGCGGGATGAAGTGGGTGTCGGCGGCCATGTCCTTGAAGGTGCCGTCGCCCATGTTCTTGTAGATCGTCGACGCGTGCTGCCACTCGCGCTTCTGGTAGCCCTCGCGCTTGAGCAGGTTCGAGCAGGTGCAGATGGGCGCGAAGCCCCACTTCACGCCGGAGCTCACCACGTACTGGCCGGTGTAGAGGTCGAGCTTGCCGTCGTTGTCGTAGTCGAAGATCTGGTTGGTGTAGCCCTTGATCGCCGGGTCCTCGTTCAAGTGCGCGGCCTTGGTGACGTCCTTGAAGGTGCCGTCCTTGTTGTTCATGAACAGGCGCTTCCAGCCCCAGCCCTGGATGAAGAGATCGGGGTAGCCGTCGTCGTTGAGATCGCCCCAGGCGACGCCCACCGTGCCGAAGAGGTTGTCCACCTTGCCCGGCGTGGTGGTGCCCGCGGCCTTGGTGACCTCGGTGAACGTGCCGTGGCCGGTGTTGTGGTACAGGCGCGTGGTCGCGTTCGCGTCGCCCACGGCGAGGTCCAACCAGCCATCGAGGTCGTAGTCGGCCCACGCGACGACCATGCCGTAGCCGGTGTTGTTCTCCACGCCCGAGCCCTTGGTGATGTCGTCGAAGGTCAGCTCGCCCCTGTTCTTCAAGAGCACGCTGGGGCCGGCGCCGTCGTAGTTGCAGCAGTGCCGGAAGATGTCGGGCTTGCCGTCGTTATCGAAGTCGCCGGGCGTGGCGATGATCATCGTGCAGTCGTTGGTGCCCAGCTTCTTGGGGTCGACCTTGGAGAGCGTGCCCTGGTTGTTCTTGTAGATCTGGTACGGGAAGAACTTGCGCTCCCAGATGAGCTCGTCCCAGCCGTCGCCGTCGAGGTCGTACCAGGTGACGCTGCCGGTGCCGCCGAGCTTGTCCACGCCGAGCGCGTCGGTGACGTTCTCGAAGGGGATGCCGCTCCAGTCCTTGGCGGGAAAGATCTCCGAGACGAACTTGGTGGAGTACTCGGCGTCGTCGTGCTTGGCCTCCCAGTCCTTGCCGTGGAGACCGACGTCGCTGAGCATGAGCATCCAGCGGGAGTCGAGCTGGTCGTCGAGCTTGAAGGCAAGGCGGGCGAACTTGCTGGCCTCGGGGTACGCCTTGAGGCGCCAGTAGGCATTGGCGATGGCGAAGGTGACGGTGGGCTCGGTGAGGAACGACTTGGCCTTGGGCCCCTCGGCGAAGAAGGAGACGACCTTCTTGAAGTCGCCCAGGTACACCAGGGTCATGGCGTAGTTGCCCCAGGCGCGCATTCGCTCCTTGGCGTCGGGGATGGCCTCGATTCGCTTCTCGAACTTGGGGTACAGCTCGTCGCGCCGCGTGAAGAAGTTGGACTCCTTCATGAACGTCATCAGCACGGGCAGGGGCTGCAGGCGCATGTCCCCGTGGAGCATGAGGTCGATGTACATCACGTCCTTGTCGGCATCCTTGTTCTTGGCGCGCATGCCCTTCATGAAAAGGTCCCAGCCGAAGTCGTCCTCGGAGATGGACAGCTGGTTCGCCGGGCAGCGGTCCGGCAAGTCTGCTGGGTTCACGCCGGGGAGCTCGTTGGGCGTGTTGGGGGCGATCGCTGCGGCGGGAGCGCCCGCAAGCAGCAGGGTGACAAGCGGCAAAGCGACCATGAGCCGGCCTCGGGGAAAGGGTGTTGCAGGACTGCGCGAGTGCGCTGAGGTTAGCAGAATCTCATCTGGCGCCCAGCGTCACGGAACGTGAAGTCCGGCACGATTTGCCAGGCGCTGGAGTGACTCCGCGCTCACCTTGCCGACCACGCCGCCTGCAAGCCTGCCCTGTGCGTCGAACGCGAGCGTGGCGGGGAGGTCGATTCCGTCGAGCGCGCGCGCGAGGATGGCCTCCTGCGCCGGATTCGACAAGGCCAGCGTCCAGCCCGAGCCGAGCGCCTTCAGCGCGTCCGTGTCCTTCTGGGCATCGGGCTCCATCGACAGCGCGAGCGTCTCGACCTTGTCCTGCGCGGCTTTGCGGAACGAGTCGAGCACCGGCGCCTCTTCCGAGCACGGCTTGCACCACGGCGCCCAGACGTTCACCAGCACCGGCTTGCCCGACTTCGCGGCAGCGGCGAGCGCCGCGTCGCCCGGGTTGGCGTCGACGAGCGCTTGCAGGCTCAGCACAGGGGCAGGCGGCGGTCCGAGCTGCGCTTTCTTAACCAAAATGTTTTCGAAGCCGTCCTTGCCTTCGGTCGCGCGGATCTTGGATCCGGCGGGCACGGTCCCGAGCTTCTGAATCACTCCCGTGGGCCAGGTGACGCTGACTTCCGCGGTCGCTGCGGGGCCGACTCCGAAGTGCGCGAGCGCCGGTCCCTGCGACAAATAGCCATGGCCCGCGCGCAGCTCGCGGCTCTGGCACTTGTCGGCCACGCACGCGCTGACCACCGCGCCCAAGCCCATGCGATTCGTCTTCACGCCGCGCAGGCTGACCTCGATCGATTTGTTGGATCCGTCGCTGTCGTTGCGAAACACGACGAGGTTGGGCGCGTTGAGCTGGTGCACCACGAGATCCAGATCGCCGTCGCCGTCGAGGTCCGCGAACGCGCTCGAGCGGCCGTCGCCGGGCAGGTCGACGTTGGCCTGGTAGCCCACGTCCTCGAAGTGGCCGGTGCCGTCGTTGGCGAAGAGCGGGTCGCGCTCGTTGCCCGAGAACGACATCGTCCCGAGCTTCTGGATGTCCGGGAACCCGGGGCTGTACTTGCTGCCTGGCAGGGACGCGAGGACCTCGCGCCAGTAGAAGGGTCAAAGCTCGTCTTCTCTTTGCCCGGTGTGGAAGCCGTTGGTGACGAAGAGATCCAGATCGCCGTCGTCGTCGACGTCGGCCATCTCGCAGCTCCACGCCCAGCCGCCGCGACGAATGCCAGCCGCCTCGCCGACCTCGGTGAAGTGCAGGTTGCCGTCGTTGTGAAAGAGGCTGTCGCCGCGGGCGGCGTTGCGCGCCACGTCGAGCCAGTGCGGATCGCCGGGCACGACCTGCGAGAGCAAGCGATTGCCCGCGGTCGAATACATTTTCGAGATGTGGATGTCGGGCTTGCCGTCGCCGTCCACGTCGCCGATGTCGACGCCCATGCCGTTGCCGGGATCGACGATGCCGCTCTCCTTGGTGATCTCCTTGAACTTCACGTGTCCGGGCGTGGAGAGGTTCTGGTAGAGCCGCGGCGCGCCCCAGTCGTTGATGACGATGAGCTCCGGTTTGTGATCGCCATCGAGATCCGCGAGCTCGGCCGCGTAGCTCCACTCGCGCCCGGCCACGCTAGCCTTCTTGCCGAGCTCCTCGAATTTGAGATGACCGAGGTTGTGCAGCAGCAAGTTGGGACGGCCGTTGTGCGCGTCGAGCAGCGTCGGGCCCGGGTGCCGCGACTCTTCACCGTACGCCGCGACGTACAAGTCGATGAGCCCATCGCCGTCGATGTCCGCGGCCGTGACGTGCGTGTACGGCCCCACCTGGCCCACGCCCGCGGATTCGGTGACGTCGGTGAAGTGGCCGTGGCCGTCGTTGCGATAGAGGCGGTTGCCGCGGCCATTCTTCTCGTTGGCCTTGTTGGCGACGAAGAGGTCGAGGTCGCCGTCGTTGTCGAGGTCCACGAAGATCGCGGCGCGGCCGTTGCCCGGATCTGCGACGCCCGCTTTCTGCGCGACCTCGGTGAAGTGGCCGTCGCCGTCGTTGCGGTAGAGGAGGTTCTTGCCGTCGCGACAGACGTAGATGTCGAGGTCGCCGTCGCCGTCGTAGTCGGCGATCGAGAGCCCGCCGTTGTCGTGGCCGCCCACGAGGCTGCGCAGCTCGACCTTCTTCTCGAAGCTCTGGTCCACCCCGAGCGCGCGCGTCACGTCGCTGAACACGGGCGCGCCGCCGGAGGTCCACTTGCGCGGCTCGAGCTCGAGCTCGGCGAACACGAGCTTGCCGTCCTTGCGGATCAAGCGCGCCTCGACGTCGCCGTGATCCGCGAAGCGCTTGCCGTCCTTGTCGAGGCCGTCGAGCGTGAGCCACAGCTTCGCGATCGCGACGTCGTGCGCCTTGTTGGTCTGGAACTGGAACGGTTTGAAGGTGCAGCGCCGGATCACGGTTGCGTTGGCTGCGTGCGAGAAGAGCGCGTCGGAAAAATGCGCGCCGTCGAGCGGCTCGGGGCCGAGTCCGCGCGCGTGAAAATCAGTCGTGAGCGTGGCCAGCAGCTTCGACGGATCTTGTCCCTTCAGCCCGCCGCAGAACGCGCGCGCGGTCGTCGCGGCTTCGTCGGACACGGTCTCCGAGGCCTCCGGATCCGGCTCCTGATCCGCGGGCGGAATCGGGGGCAGCGCGGCGAGCGAGGCGAGGAGGAGCGGCAGCATCGGTCACTTCGCGGCGTGCTTGGCGAGCTTCTGCTGGCCGGCGGCGGCGTCGAGCAGCTTCTTGCGCAGCTCGACGAGCGCCTTGCGGTTCTCGCTGCTGGGCGTGCGGTTCTTGGCGTCGGCGACGTGCTTCTCGAACGCGTGAATCGGCCCTTCGAGGGCGGCCCGCGCGTCGCCACTCAAGCCGCGCAGCACGCCGTGCAGCTCGTGGCGCACGGTCTCGAGGCACACCGTCCACAAATCCTGGTCATCACGCACCGGACCGTCGGTGAGCAGGCTCAGATACGCGACCGGATGCACGACTTGCTCGGAGACGCTCGGCTCGGTCGCGGGCTCGTCGACCGCGCCGACGGCCGCCAGATACGCGGTGAGATCCTTCTTCTCGTCGGCGGTGAGGCCGAGCTTGCTGCGCGCGTCGATGGTGTTCACGGCGTCGGCGAGGGTCTTCGCGGAGCCGTTGTAGAAGTACGGCGGCGACTCGGCGAGGTTGAGCAGCGTCGGCGTGTCGAAGCCTTCGGTCGGCGCGGCGTTGCCCTGGCCGTGGTGGAACGCGTGCGAGCGCCGGTCGGTGAAGAAGCTCTCCGGCACGTGGCAGCTCGCGCAGGCCATGCCGTCGAGCTGCGCGCGCGGCGCGTTGAAGAGCTTCTCGCCCCGGTGCGCAGCGGCGTCCGCTTGATCCGTGAGTCGACCAAACACGTCGAGCCGCGGGTTGGGCAAGAACTCGAGCTGCTCCACGTACACCGTCAGCGCCGTGTGCCAGTCGCGTCGCAGGGGCGGATTGGCCAGCTCCTGGCTGATCACGTGGTCCACGAACTCGCCCACGCTCGAGACGCTGCCCGCATGACCGTACGGCCCGGTGTACTTGGCGCCGCGCAGGCTGGGGACGTTGCGCGGGTTGGTGAAGCCGTCGTCGGCCAGCGGCGTGAAGTAGTGGCTGGTCATGTCGACGTTGCCCGGCAGCTCGGCTTCCGTGCCCACGTCGATGTCCACGCTGGCGGCGCCGTTGGGGTGGCAGCTCGCGCAGCTCATGCCGAAGAACGAGGCCGGCTTTCCCAGCACCGCGGGCGCGTGGAAGAGCAGATCGCCCAGCAGAATCGTGGGCGGGAGCTTCTCCGGGTGCTGCTTGTACTCGGGGTGCTCGGCGAAGACGCGCAGGTTCCAGCTCGGCTTCTCGCGCCGGTGGTCGAACATCTCCACGAACTCGAACGACTCGCGCTTCTTCGGATCCCGCAGGACGTCGGGGTTCTCCCAGAGCGGCACGTCATTGCGCGCCACGCCGGCGGGGTGGGAGCTGGCGTCGAGCTGGGCGCGGGCGGGCGCGGCGACGCCGAGCACCAGGAGGAGCAGCGCTCGCTGGAGCCCGCGCGTTCCGGCCATCGAGGAGGTCGCTATTCGTCGCTGCTGCCGCTGCCGAAGCTGGAGGGCCGCGGACCGTCGCGGCCGGGGGGCGCGTGGGGCTTCTTCACGTGCTCCTTCATGTACTCGCCGTCGATCTTGCCCTTGTCGCGGCAGCTGGCCTCGCAGAGCTTGATCATCTCGTCCGAGTGCTCTTTGCAGGGCTTCACGCCGGCGGGCTTGCCCTTGGCGGCGAGGTCGCCGCAGTGCTCGTTCATGCTCTTCTTCATCACCTCGCACTTGTCGTCGCAGGTGCGCGGGGCCTTGCCGTTCTGCAGGTACTCGTTCTTCTTGGGGTCAACCAGCTTGGGGTTGGCCTTGATCTTCATGGCCTCCTTGTACTCGTCCTTCTCCTTCTGGGTGAGCTGACCGTGCGTCATGCTGACCAGATGAATGGCGAGGATGGGGGCAAGGGCGATCATGGCGAGCCTTCCTTCGAGTCCTGGGCGGTGATCCACATGGCGGTCACCTGCACGGCTTTCTCGTTCCGTGAGTCCAGCCGCAGCGAGAGAGACTCCGCATTGCGGCGAAAATTCTGGGTCCAGCTCTTTCCGTCTTCACGGTGCCAGGGCACGGGCTCCACATTGAAGCCGATGCCGGGCAGCTTTTTCAAATAGAAGTCGCGGACATCGTCGAACTTGGAGCTTACCACAAAGGAGAGGTCCCGCTGGGTGCTGGGCCCGTCGCGGATGGTGTCCACGCTCACCTCCGACGCGTCGCCGGGCACGGGGAAGTCGTCGGGGAGCTCGTGGGCCTTGTCGGGGTTGGGCTTGCCCACCGAGGCAACGATGAGCGTGCCCGAGTCGATGGGCGCGAGCGTCACCGTGCGGGTGAGCCGGTCGCTGCTGGGGAAGCTCATGGTGTACGGGCTGCGCGGGCCGCCGAGCAGGCTGCCGAACGGGCGGATCTGGTTGAGCTCGAACTGGCGGCGGAAGGACTTGAGCACGGCGTTGGCGTCGTCGTGGGTGACCAGCTGGGCCATGCGCACCACGCCGCCGTTGATGACCGAGCCGTCGCCGATCTCCATGGGCCGCTGGCCGCGGTAGTACGCGAACCAGAACGGGTCGTTGAACGGGGGCGGCACGGCCTCGCCGTTGGGATCGAAGATCAGGTGCCCGTCGCCGCGCGGGGCGCTCGAGCACACGGCCCCTTCGCCGGTGAAGGCCGCGCTCGCGCTGCCGTCGGCGTCGCAGGCGCTCGCCAGCTCGGGTGCTGGCGCCGGGCAGGTGATTCCCGGGCCGCTGGGGCCATGGGGCAATTCAAGAGCGGCTGGACCGGGTGTTTCTTCGGGCGGCGCGCGCCCTGCGACGCGCGCTGCGCCGAACCCGCCCCCCAGGCCAGCCAGCAGGGCGAGGAGCCATCGCTTCTTCATCCGTTATCGTTCTTCTCGCCCAGGTAGTACGGCCCGCGGTTGTTGTCGTGGGCCTGGGTGTAGTTGCTCGACGCGGGCGAGGATTCATAACCCGGGGTCTTGCCGGAAATGAAGTCCATGTCGAACGAGGCGCCGTCCATGGAGTCGCCCTGCTTGTAGCTCGCCGAGAGGCCCGAGCTGCGGTCGTGGCGGGCCACGAGGTTCACGCCGAGGATGTTCGCCGGGCGGCCGCCCATGGACTCGATGAGCGCCAGGGTGGGGCAGCCGAAGCCCATACCCTCAGGCGAGCCGTCGGTGTTGCCAGGGCGCGCGGGGACGGCGGTGGCGATCTCCAGCTCGTCGCCGATGGCCTCGCCCATGAACGCCATGGCCATGCCCATCCAGTAGCCGTAGGTGCCGGAGACGGGGTTGAAGTCGCCGCCCAGCAGGTCGCCGGTGAACATCCACACCACGCGCTCGTAGAAGGGGTTGTCCTTCTCGGGGCAGTAGAAGATGTCGCCCGTCTTGTCTTTGATCTTTGTGTTCTTGCCCATGCCGCCCTCGCCATCGTTGATGGCCCAGGTGCCGAAGCTGACGGCGGCGTGCTCGCGGAGGGTGATGGGCTTGGCGGAGTTGGTGAGCTTCTCCACGTCCTGGCTCTGCTGGTTGTACTTGGACTTGGTCATGTCCACGTGGGCGTGGTCCTGCATGAACTTCTCGGGGATGACGTAGTTGTAGACGTGGAGCTTGGCCCAGCAGGTGACCACGCCGCCGCGGGCGAGCTTGCTGTTGCCGAAGGCCGCCGCCTCGTTGACCGTGGAGCCGCCGATCATCCAGTTGAGGTCGGCGCCGGGGTTCACGGCGCAGGTGATCTGGCGGGAGTCGTCGGTGGCGTAGTCGGATTTGTAGTTGTCGTAGCCCACGTCGCCGAGGCCCTTGCTCTCGCCGGCGCCCGAGCCCAGGCCCTTGCCCGCGATCCACGCGGCCTTGGAGCCCATCTCGAAGTGGTACTTCTTCTCGTCGCTCTGGCTCTGGAGGTCGCCGTAGTTGTCGTAGGCCGAGGTGTGGTCGATGTACTCGAAGCGGTTGGCCTTGTAGACGTTGTCCAGCGCGGTGCTCGACGCCGACGTGTCGTCGGTACCCTCGTAGGTTCGCGAGGTGTAGTCCCACGTGGTGGAGAGCACCGTCTCCTGGACGTCGAGGAGGTGGTGGCCCAGGTCCATCAGGTAGAAGCCGTAGGTGAGCATGGGCACGAACACCAGCATGAGGATGGAGAACTCCACCATCGCGCTGCCGCGCTCGCTCTTCAGGCTGTTCATGGAGAGGCTTTTCATTTTCGCTCCCGAGCCACCGAGCTACTTCACGTTCAACGCGCCGGAACCCAGCATCTGCATGCCTTCCATGGCGAGCACTTGCTGGATGTTGAGGCCGTCGGTCATCTCGCCGGCCATGAGGGCCTTCATCAACTCGCCGTTGTCGTCCCAAGACTCCATCTTGGCGCGCCAGTAGGGGTTGAAGAAGTTGGGGCCCTCTTTCCAGTCGCCGAGGCGGTGGTAGTAGACCATCGCCTTGGAGATCGCCCGGCCCTTGCCGCGCTTGCTCTCGGAGGCCTTGTCGCCGAGCACCACCTTGCCGTCGCCGGTGTCGGCCTTCACGGCCTTCTCGGCGTTGTCGAGCTTGGTGTCGGTGGCCGAGCCGCCGCCGCCCGCGCCCACGTTGATGCTCACGCCCTGCTGCGAGACCTCCCAGGGGTGGTCGGTCTTGCCCTTGTCGTCCTGGCTCATGTCCGCGCTGGTGTACGCGTAGACCATGGGCTGGTTGTAGGGCGAGCTGGAGCTGCTCTTGAAGTCGATGAACGACTTGGTGCGGGTGTCGAAGGTATGGCTGCCGCCCGAGTGCGGCGAGCTCAGGAAGCCCAGGTCCATGCCCATGAGCTCATCGCCGTAGTGCGCGCTCGAGCCATTCTTGTTGGACTCGATGTAGCCCGAGGCGATGGGGCTGGGAATGATGAAGGCCGGCAGCGCGGGGATCATGCCCGGGCAGTCGTGCCAGCCGAACATGGCCATGCCGCCCGAGTCGTACGACGCCACCGTGGTGCCGGTGTTGTCGTTGGGCGCATCGCGCTGGAAGATGCCCAGGTTCATGGGGAAGGCGCCCTCGGTGATGCCCGAGCGGCCCGCGCTCATGAAGCCCATGATGTTGCCGGGGTTCTGCATCACCATGATGGGGCCCCAGAACGAGCCCGAGTCCATCTCGCACTCCGACTCGATGGGGCCCGAGGGGCCGACCATGGGGAGCAGCACCTCGAACGGCGTCATCGACGTGCCCAGGAAGCTGTTGCGGTCCCAGGTGAAGGGCGGGCGGGTGGCGTTGGCCACCGCGGTCATCTCCTTGGCCTTGTCGTCGCTGTCGCTGGTGTCCACGGCGCCGGTGTACTGCTGCATGTTCAGCAGGCCCACCATCATGGAGTTCTTGGTGTCCACGCCGCCGCCGTTGGGGTCGTTCATGTTGTCGTCGTGAACCTGGTCGATCTCCTTGTTCATCATGAGCCACATCATCAGCTCGTAGTGGGTCATGGTCTGCGCCATCTCCAGGATCTGGATGTGCGTCTTGAGGGCGGAGAGCGCGTTGTTGAAGGGGTCGTCGAGCTTCTGGATCTTGCCGGCCATGTCGCCGTCGAAGTAGTCGACCATGTAGATGATGGCGTTGATGTCGGCCTCGATGCCGTGCCAGGTGTGCTCGATGCCGTCGCCGATGTCCCACTCGGCGAAGGCGGCGGCCGCCAGCGCGTACTCGCAGCCGGAGATCTCGCCGAAGGCCTCGAACATGCCCCAGTCCACCGAGGACATCATCGCGGCTTCGCTCATGTACGCGTGCAGCGTGGCGGCCTGCACCAGGCCGGCGGCGATGGCGCGGTTGGTGTACGCGTAGAAGTTGAACGCGCGCGCCTCCTGCACCGCCGTGGAGTAGGCCTTGGCGTCGGAGTAGTTCTGCAAGCGGATGCGGTTGCGCACGCTGAACGAGACGTTGATGGAGAGAAACACCATCACCGCCAGCGCGAGCAGCGAAACCGCCGCGAGCGGCAGCACCTGGCCCGACTGCGACCGCATGGTCTTGGCGTGAGTGAAGTTCATGGCGGCCCTCACTTGTTATCGTTGGCCTTGGCGAAGCTCACGCACTCGTTCTCGGAGGGCAGCTGCGTGTCTTGGCCTTTGAGGTACAGGTTGCTCTGCATGCGCATCGCGTAGTTCTCGAAGATGGGCGCGATGTAGATGTGCATCTGGTTGGCGAGCCAGAGGTTGGAGCCCACATACGGACCCCAGGGGTTGTTCTCGGAGCCCATGCGCAGCACCTCGGGCACGGTCATGGCCAGGTAGGCGCGCGAGATGATCCAGTTCGCGAACGGAATGGGCATCACGTAGTTGAGCTGCACCTGCACGCGCAGCTTGGTGGCCAGGAACTTCTTCAGGTCGCTCTGCGGGCTCCAGCCCGAGGGCAGGTCCAACGTGGCGCGCGGGTCGTCGAAGTCGACCTGGCTGCTGGAGCCGTTGCTGTTCAGCGACTCCTCGGTGATGTTGGTGACGTCATCCTTCAGCGGGCCGCAGACCACCACCTTCACGAAGTCCATGCCCGGGGGGATGGTGTTGTTGAGCTTGAGGAGGAGGGTCTTCTTCATCACCGACGAGAAGTTGTTGGTGGGCTGAATGACCTCCATGGCGCCTGGGTTGCTGGCGTTGGTGAGCCAGGTGACGCTGGGCATGGCCAGCACCGGGAGCACCGCCGCCTGCGCGGCCGCGAGCATCTTGGTCTTGTCGGCGTGCTGCATGGAGCCCACGCGCGCCGCGCGGTAGGCCGCGTACTTGGCCATGTAGCGGGCCTGGCTGATCAGGCCGAACTGGATGATGGAGAGCAGCAGGAAGATGTTGAGCGGCATGACGATCGCCGTCTCCACCGCTGCCTGCCCGCGCTGTCGCTTGAGCTTGTTCATGAGCGTGGCCCTCGCGCCTTACGGCAGCGGCATGTTCAGCACGTAGTAGACGCTGTCGAGATACATGTTGATCGCGTTGAGCAACGCGGGGAGCACGTAGGCGATGGCGGTGGCGCCACCGACGACCGAGCCGAACAAGGTGATGGTGGAGTACTCCACCATCGCCTGGCCGCCCTGACCGCGCAGGAGCCCCAGCCAACTCGATTCGCGAACCGTCTGCCGCCAAATTCCAAAGCGCATGGGTTGGTCACCTCGACGGAAAGCAGTCTACGTCGGCTCGAGAAGCAAAAACGTCGGTCAGATGGACGCGCCGGAGCCGCGCAAGCACGTAACGTCGTTGTCTATTTTGACATCGAACGTGATCCAGATCGCGCAGCCCAAACGGGTATTCTGCGTTCCGGATCACACCTCGCGGGATTTGCCGCGCCGTTCGACCTGACGCGGATCAGCCTGAAACCACGACGAAATTACCCATTCACGGCACGGTGAGCGTGGCCTGGCTGCGGTGGCAGCCGAGGTCGCGGACCTCGAGGGTGTGGGTGCCTTGGGCACCTGCCGGGAGCCGGCCGACGAAGGCGTCGAGCGAGGATTGGTAGCTGCCGAGGATCGGCTGACCGTCGAGGGTGGCGTCGATGATGGCGTCGAGGTGATCGCCGCTCGCGAAGATCTCGCCGTTCACCAGCTGCGCCGCAGAGAGCGTGGCCGCGGGCGCGCTGGGATCGCAGACGATGCCCGGGAGCGCTTGCCAGTCCTCACCGCCGCGGCCGTCGCGCACGACCACCCAGAGCGTGAAGTGGCGATCGCCGGGGATGACGTGCTCGATGCCGTCGCCCACGCCGTCGGGGATGTTGAGGAACTGCTGCACGGTCGTGTCGTTGTCCGTGGTGCGGTCCTGCGCGAGGCTGCCCGCCGAGGTGAACCAGGAGAAAGCGGCCGTTTCGGTGCGCGGATCGGGCGTGCCGTCGAGGCCGATGGCCACGTAGCTCTCGTGGGCGCCGCTCGAGGCGCGGGCGAAGAGGGGCACGCTGGTGCCGGGCAGCGCGAGCAGCGGGTGCTCGGGGCGGATCTCGTCGGTATCCGTCGCGACGAGGCCGAGCTCGGGGTTGTGGTTGAGGTTGGGCTCCTCGCTCACGCGCAGCCGCTTGATGACGAGCTGGCTGGGGATCTGCTTGCTCACCACGAGCTGGAAGAGCTGCGCGGCGCTCGCGCCCTGCGGCAGCGACGACACGTCAGTTCCCAGCGCCACCCCGAGCACCACCGCGAGCACGCCCGCCTGCCGGGTGACGGCGTTCGCGGGCTGCGCGTCGAAGAGCCCCGCGGGCGCGGTGTAGCTGGCGGTGTTGATGCCCAGGAAGTGCGCGCCAGGGGGCAGCCCGCCATCGGCGACGAAGAGCCCCTGCGCGTCGGCGACGGTCTGGTACTGCGAGCAGGGGTTGGAGCCCAGCCCGGTGGGATCCGGATCGCACGCCAGGTAGAGCATGGTGATGGGCAGCCCGGGCTGGCCCGGATCCACCACCAGCGAGGCGAGGTTGGCGGTGTCGCCCGGGTGCAGATCCGGCGGATCCGCGCGCATGCCCAGCACGCGGAAGCCGGCGACCTGCGACTGCGGCGCGAAGTCGGTGCCGCAGCCCGCGAGCAGGAGCGCGAAGAGAGCGAGGCGGCGCATCTAGAACTCTCCCTTCACGCCGAAGGACGGGATGATGGGCAGCCCCGAGAGGTAGGCGATCTTCGTATAGTCGAAATTATAAAGTGTATATTCCGGGTTGCGGCGGTTGGTGATGTTCTGCACGTCCAGGTAGAGCGTGAGCATCCACTTCTCGAAGACGAAGCGCTTGTCCACGCGCGCGTCGAGCTGGAAGAAGGCGGGCACGCGCTCCGAGAAGAAGTCGCCCGGAATGGGGATGTAGAGATCGCCGTCCGCGTCGTAGACGCTGGTGGTCACGGGCGTGACCGGGTTGCCGCTGGCGTACTGGCCGCGCACGCCCACGATCCAGTTCTGGGGCAGCTTGTAGCTGAGGATGGCGATGAGGTGGTGCGGTTGATCGAGCGGGAAGATCGACCAGCCCTTGCTGCCGAAGGTGCTGCAGTCCGGCCGGACGTTGTTGAGTGTGAATTGTGAATTGCACACTTCGGTGTGCTCGAGCGAGTAGCTCACCCAGCCGAAGAGGTTCCGGGTGAGCTGCTTGCGGAACAGCAGTTCGAGGCCGTAGCTGCGGCCCACGCCGCCGTTGTCGTAGCGCTCGGGCACCTGCACGCCATCGCGCACCACGATGGCGTCGGTGGTTTGCACCTGGGCGAACAGCCACTTGAAGTAGCCCTGAACATCGAGCGTGAAGCCGCTGCCGAAGTCGTGCTCCACGCCGAGCATGTACTGCTCCGCGCCCTCGGGCTGCAGATCCGGATTGCCGAGCTTGGGCGTGGTCAGACCCAGTCGATAGTCGGGCGGCTGGTGATACAGGCCGACGGCGGCCTTCAAGGTCGTGGTCTCGCCGAGCTGCTGGAACGCGGCGATGCGCGGATCCGCGCGGACGGCGTGCAGGTCCTCGTACCAGTCGAGCCGCACGCCAGGGATGATCCGGAGCTTCGGCGTGGGCTGCCAGAACGCCTGCGCGAGCAGCGACGGCTCGAGGATCTTCCCCGTCGCCTCGGCGCTCACCAGCTCGCGCGAGGTGATCGGATCGGGCAGCTGCTCGACTTGATAGAACTCCGCGGCCGGTACTTCGGCGGTGTACTTGTAAGGTGCATAGAAGACATCGAGGCCGCCTTCGAGCGTGAGGCTATTGAGTACCTGCCAATCGAAGAGCTCGTGCACGGCGGTGATGCTGGAACGTGTGTCGCCGCGGATGTCCTCGCCGAGCGAGTTGTCGAGGATGTTGAGCCCGGTTTGCAGCGAGAGCTTCTGGGTCAAGTTGTCCGTGTATTTGTGCGTCCAGTTCGCGCTCAGCACGTGAAAGCCGATGTGCGTCTCGAAGCTGGCGCGGGCCTCGGGATCGATGTCGGCGGCGTTGTCGAGGAGCAAGGCGAGCGCGTCGTCCGAGCCGAAGACGGTGACCGTGAGGTGATCGCGCTTGCCCGGCGGATGCCAGTCGAGGCGCGCCTGGTAGTCGTAGTAGCGCGGCGCAAGTGTGAAATTCAATCCGAAGCTCTTGGGCAGGAATTGATTCAACAGTGCGTCGATGTAGCTGCGCCGGCCGGCGATGGCGAAGCTGAGCTGGTCATTGATCGGGCCCTCGAGGAGCACGCTGGCGTCGATGACGTTGGCGTTCACGTAGCCGTGGATGGCGTTCGCATCCGGCGGGCGCGAGGCGGCGGTGATGAGCCCGCCGATGGCGCGGCCGTGGTCGACGTTGAAGTTGCCGGGGCTGAAGGTGATGTCCTGCAACAGATCCGCGTTGTAGACGCTGGTGAGTCCACCGAAGTGGAAGAGCTGCGGCACCACGGCGTCGTCGATGTACACGCGCGTGTCCCAGGGCTTGGAGCCGCGGACAATCAACAATCCAATTCCATAAGGCGCTCGCGCGACGCCAGGCAGGTTCTCGACAACTTTGAGCGCGTCGCCCTGCGTGCCCGGGATGAGCCGGATCTCCTCTTCGCTGAGCGTGGTGCGCGCGACTTCCTTGCGCACGCGCTCGGCGGTGACCGTGCTCTCGAAGCCCGAGTAGCTGTTCGCCATCACATAGTACGTGGCGTGCGTGGCCTGCCCCGGCGCGACGGCTTCTTGCGTCTCGAAGCGCTGGTGATCCGCCAGCGACACGACGACGGAGTACGTCCCCGGCGGCAAGTCCTCGAACTCGAAGTGGCCCTTCTCGTCGGTCTTGGTCGTGCTCGGGGCGGATCCGGATCCGCCGTCCGGCTCGGCCACGACGACGTCCGCGAACGCGAGCGGCTTGCGCGTTCCGCGCTCGAGCGCGCGGCCTTCGAACGTCACCTGGTGCTTGGGCTCGGGCGGCCCGGCGTCGGTGCCTTCGGGGCCGGCGTCGGGCGTCTCGGGCGCGAGGGTGAAGCTGTAGCGATATTGGATCCGCACCGGCGCGGGCGCGTTGTCGATTTCCGCGGGCGAGAACACGAACTGCTTCACCGCGCCGAGCGCCGCTTCGTCGAAGCCGTGGCCTGCGCCCTGGAGCACCTGCGCATCGGCGACGTGGCCTTTGTCGTCGATGTCCACCTGCAGCACCACTTCGCCTTGCAGGTGCTGCGCCTCGGCGTCGGGCGGGTAGGGCGCGGGCACGAACGTGACCAGCGCGGGCGGCTTGGTGAGCACGCCCTTGGGGCCGGCGTCGGCCTGCGCGTCGGCGTTGGCGCTGTCCGCGAACGCGCGCGGAACACTCAGCGTCGCGAGCAGCAGACCGGCGAGGAGCAGGCGCATGGCGGCGCCCGGTTATAGCGCGGCACCTACTTCTTCACAGCGTCGCTGACGATGAACGCCTTGCCGTTGCTCGCGCCCGTGATTTCCCAGATCTCCTCAGCGCCGTCGCAATCGCTGGTGCCCACCGCGCGCACCACGAACTTCGCCCCGCGGCCCTTGCCCTCGGAGGTGAAGCTGTAGCGGAAGTGCAGCGGCTCCTTCGGTGCGAAGCCGAGCGCCTTCCAGGTCGCGCCGGAGAACGTCTTCGCGTCGGGCACGCAGAGCTTGGTCGGCTGGCTGCAGCAGGGCGCGGCCGGCGTGTACTCCTCCGTCGCGGGAAACTCGAAGTCGGGTTTGGGCCCGTTCTTGAGGCGCAGCTGGCGCGCGGCCTGGCCGAGCGCGCGCAAGTTGGACACCGCCTCCGAGGCCACGCCTTCCTGGCGCAGCCTGGCGGTCTCGGGACTGGCCACGTCGGCGGCGGTGGACGACTCGTGGAACGCCTGGCCGATGCCGGGACACGCGCGCATCAACGCCCGACCGGGATGCGCCACGCCGCATGCCTGCTCGGCTTCGGAGAGCGCGCTGCACTTCTCGAGGAAGTGGCCGCGCAAGGTCGCGATCCGCGAGGCGTCGCCGTGGAGCACGTCGCCGACGACGTCTTGCTTGAAGTCCTTGCCGTGCTCGATGTCGGACCAGATCTGGCTGCAGCGATCGCCGCTGGCGGCGAGGGCGAGGGCGAGCAAGGAAGCGAGCATGGGCACCGTCCGGGAGTGGCCAAGCATGGTCCGACTGGGCCCGGAACTGAAGTCCGGCGAAGGAAGCATTAAGCTCGGGATCCATGGCCCCGGACACGCTGGCCTATCGCGAGGAGCTCCGCCCCCAGCTGCCGCGCTGGTACCGCGGCTGGGAGCACTTCGCGTTCACCAACGTCCTGCTCGGCGGGATCACGCTGGCGCTGATCGCCCGGGTTCACGCGCCGCGCGCCCTCGACTTCCTCGCGATTCCGGCCGCGTTCGTGATGTCGAACCTGGTGGAGTACGTGGCCCACCGCTATCCGCTGCACCGGCCGCTCGGGCCATTTCGATATATCTATAAAGCCCACGGCATCCGGCACCACCGCTTCTTCACGGGCGACACGCCGGAGCACATGACCACCGACAAGCCCTTCGACTTCGCGGTGGTCCTCTTCGGGCCGCAGTCGCAGCTGGCGATGCTGGGCGGCGTGGGCTTTCCGCTGACGTGGCTGACGGAGCGGCTCGCGGGCCACGACGCGGCGATGATCTTCGGCGCCACGGCGACGGCGTACTTCCTGACCTACGAGTGGCTGCACCTCCTTTACCACCTGCCGGCGAGCCATCCGCTCACGCGGCTGCCCGGGCTCGCGCGGCTGCAGAACCACCACCGGCTGCACCACGAGCCGCGGCTGATGTCGAAGTGGAACTTCAACATCACCTTCCCCATCTTCGACGCCATCTTGGGAACGAACATTCAGGAAGAAACCAGGAACCAGGAACCAGGAACCAGGAACCAGCCCGACGCGCCCGAGATTCAGTCGCGCTGATAGACTGCGCGGATGTTCGCGCACGTTCTGGCCGGCCTGTTGCTGACGGCCTCGGTGGTCCCTCAAACGGTGGAGCAGCTCACCGATCGCGCCACGCACGTGGTGCACGCCAAGGTCACGCGTGTGGTGAGCGCGCGCGAGCCGGGGCCTTCCGGCATCTACACGCGCAGCACGCTGAACGTGAGCGAGTGGCTCAAGGGGCCAGCGCTGAAGAGCGTGAGCCTGCGCCAGTCGGGCGGCACCATCGGCAGCGAGAGCGTGGAGCTGCCCGGCGACGCCATCTTTCACGAAGGTGAAGAGGTGCTCGCCTTCCTGCGCTGCGACGCCGGCGCGGATCACTGCTCGCTGGTGGGCCTGGCGCAGGGCAAGTACCAGCTCACCCGCGACGCGAACGGCAAGCTGCAGGCCACCCGCGACTTCCACGAGACCGCGTTCGTCAAGGGTGCGCCGCTGTCCGGCGGGCCCGAGCCCTTCGACGCCCTCGCCGCCCGGGTGCGCGCCCGGGTCGGAGGCGGCAAGTGAAGTTGAGATATGTCGCGATATGTCTGATTCTCGCGGTGCCGCTCCGGGCCCGCGCGGACACGCTCTACTGGCTGGGCGCCAAGCTCCCCAACGGCGCGACCTACCCCGACGGCGGCGGCGACCCCATGCAGTACTGGGTCGACGAGACCCAAGGCACACCTGGCGGCCTCCCGGTGGCCACGATCGAGCAGCAGACCATCGCCAGCTACGGCCTCTGGCAGGCGGTGGACTGCGCGTACATCGGCTTCAGCTTCCAGGGCGCGATCACGGATCCGAGCCAGCTCGGCCAGCACGACGACCGCAAGAACGTGATGGACGGCTTCGTGAACAGCTACACCGACCCGCGCTACGCCGACGACCTCGGCGACGGCATCGCGGTCGGCGTGGCGCTCACCTACAAGCAGAACGGCATCATTCTCGGCTGCGACACCGAGTTCAACGCGCAGGACTACACCTACTCCGACGGCATCCCGGCGACCGGAGAGGACTTCCTCTCGCTCGCGAACCACGAGAACGGCCACTGCCTCGGGCTCGATCACGACCCGAACGACTTCAACAGCGTGATGTACCCGACCGAGGTGGTGGGCGACCTGCGCCGCACGCTGGATCCGCACGACATCGATAACGTGTGCCAGCTCTATCCGGAGACCGGCTCCATCGGCTCGCCGTGCTCGGGCTCGAGCTGCGGCGGCTCGCTTTCGTGCATCCAGGATCCGATCAACGGCGGCAACTTCTGCTCGCACAGCTGCGACGCGTCGAACCCGAGCACGTGCGAGGCGGGCTTCGGTTGCCGCGCGTCGCAGGCGATCGCGGGCGCGAGCGCGGCGTGCTTCCCCGGCGACGGCGACTTCTCGCCCAACATCGGCGACCCGTGCGGCGCGGACACCGACTGCCACGGCGCCAACGCGATGTGCATCACCGGCTGGTCGGGCGGCTACTGCAGCCAGTACTGCGACTCGTCGACGTGCCCCACGGGAGATGTCTGCGCGCAGCTCGACGCGCAGCACTTCTATTGCACCTCGGCGTGCACCACCTACGCGGGCGGCTGCCGCGCGGGCTACGCCTGCTTCGGCTACGACACCGGCGGCGACGGCTTCTGCATCCCCGCCTGCGCGCAAGACGCCGACTGCGGCGGCACCGATCTCTGCCTCGCCGACGGCATCTGCTACCCGCCCGGCAACGCCGGCAGCTACGTGGGCCACGCGTGCCTCTCGAGCACCGACTGCCCCACCGGCGATTTCTGCATCCCCGCGTCGGACTCGAGCGGCCACAGCACCGGCTGGCCCGGCGGCTACTGCGCGGCCCCGTGCGGCGCCGGCCAGGACGCGAACCGCCCCTGCGGCGCGGGCGCGACGTGCGTGATCGCCGGCGCCGAGGGCCAGGCCTACTGCCTCCAGAACTGTGACGCCCAGGGCGGCTGCCGCCAGGGCTACACCTGCGTGGTCAAGCCCGACGCGAGCCACACCGAGCAGCAAGTCTGCGCGCCAGGCTGCGCGTCCGACAGCGATTGCGCCGTGGGCGAGCGCTGCACCGGCGGCGCCTGCGTGGATCCGAACGGCGGCAGCACCGGGAGCTGCACGCTCTGCGGCGACGGCGGCATCACCCAGACCACCACCGGCAGCGGCAGCACCGGCTCCAGCTCGCCGCCTCCGGCCACGCCGTCCGGCTGCGGTTGCGGCGCCGGTGGATCCGTGGATCTCATGGCTCTCGGCGTGCTGATGTGCTTGCTCGGCGCGCGTCGGAGACGGGCATGGTGACCGAAGTCCAGGAGCGCCAGAAGGCCGACTTCTCCCTCGCCTACGTGGTGAAGGCGCTGCATCAGGTGCGCGCGATCTCTCTCGAGCAAGCCAAGGAGCTCATCAGCCGCGAGGCGCTGCTCCACGCGCGCGTGCTCAAGGAGAACGGCGGCGACGAGCAGAAGTACGAGGTCTCGCCCATCGAGCTGGTGGCCGCACACCACATCCCCATCTCGGATCGGCCCGGCGAGTATCTGGATCAGGATCGGATCTCGACGATCGTTGCCCAGGCGTCGGGGCTGCCGTACCACAAGATCGATCCCCTGCGGCTCGACATGCCGCTCATCACCCGCGTGCTCAGCCGGCCCTTCGCGATTCGCCACGCGCTGCTCCCGCTCTCGTTGCAAGGCGACGTGCTGAACCTCGCCGTCGCCAACCCCTTCGACCACGAGCTGTTCGCGGAGGTGAGCCGGCTGACGTCGAAGCGGATCCGGCCGTTCCTCACCGCCAAGCTCGACATCCTCCAGGCGCTCCAGGACACGCACGGGTTCAAGAACACCGTGGCCCGCGCCGTCGACGAGGCGGTGAACGATCCCGGCGTCGCCAACTTCGAGCAGCTGGTCGTCCTCAACGAGCAGAGCGAGCTGCAGGCCGAGGACAAGCCGGTGGTGAACGCGGTGGAGTACCTGCTGCGTTACGCGTTCGATCAGCGCGCCAGCGACATCCACCTCGAGCCCAAGCGCGACCAGACGGTGCTGCGCCTGCGCATCGACGGCGTGCTGCACCCGGTCTTCAACCTGCCGCGCGCCGTGCACGCGCCCATCGCCGCGCGCCTGAAGATGCTCTCGCGCATGGACATCAGCGAGAAGCGCCGCCCCCAGGACGGCCGCATCAAGACCCAGCGCGACGGCACCGAGATCGAGCTTCGCGTCTCCACGCTGCCCACCGCCTTCGGCGAGAAGATGGTGCTGCGCATCTTCGATCCGGAGAAGATGACCACGCTCGATCAGCTCGGCTTCGAGTCGCACGAGCAGAAGCTCTTCGAGAACTGGATCGCCAACCCGCACGGCTTGATCCTCGTCACCGGCCCCACCGGCAGCGGCAAGACGACGACGCTCTATGCCGCGCTGCGCGCGCTCGCCGGCCAGGACGTGAACGTCACCACCATCGAAGATCCCATCGAGATGGTGTGGGACGGCTTCAACCAGGTGCAGGTGCAGCCCAAGCTCGATCTCGACTTCGCCGCCGCGCTCCGCCACATCCTCCGCCAGGATCCCGACATCATCATGGTGGGCGAGATCCGCGATGGCGAGACAGCGTCCAACGCGATCCAGTGCGCGCTCACCGGCCACCTGGTGCTCTCCACGCTGCACACCAACGACTCCGTGGGCGCGGTGGCGCGCATGCGCGACCTCGGCATTCCCAGCTTCCTGCTCGCGTCGAGCTTGCTGGGCGTGATGGCCCAGCGCCTGGTGCGCACGGTCTGCCCTGCTTGCGCGCAACCCATCAACCTCACCGCCGAGCAGGTGCAGCTGTTGGCCACACCCATGCCGCTCATGCCCGAGGGCCCGCGCTTCATGCAGGGCAAGGGCTGCGTGAAGTGCCGCGAGACGGGCTACCGCGGGCGCTCCGGCGTGTTCGAGATGTTCCACGTGAGCCGCGAGGTGCGCGAGCTCATCTCCAGCGGCGCCGAGGGCGGCGCCATCGAGTCCATGGCGCGCAACCAGGGCATGCGCAGGCTCCGCGAAGCCGCCGTCCACAAGCTGGCCCAGGGCATCACCTCGTTCGAAGAGGTGATCCGCATGACCGCCGACAGCTAGAGTGGCCGACCTCTTCTGATCCGGATCCAACCGTGAGAATTGCCGCCATCGTCTTTGCGCTGTCGCTCGTTGCCTGCGGCCCGCTCGACGAAACCGCCAGCCCGAACGACACGGTCACGGCGACCGCGCCCATCATCAACGGGCACACGGACACGACCGACACCAACGTCGCCTCGCTCCTGGTCGGCTATCCCGACGGCTCCGGCTACCTCTGCTCGGGCTCCATCATCGGCCCCTACACGTTCCTCACCGCGGGCCACTGCACCAACAAGTTCAATCCGCTCACCGACGTCGGCTTCATCGTGCTGAACAACAACTCCGATCGCGGCCTCCAGGACGCCTTCTACCCGGATGGCGGCTTCAACTCGATCGACGGCGGCGCGGTGGAGGTGCGGTTCCTCATCGCCAACCCGGACTTCCGGCAGCAGACCGGCAACCAGGACTGGAACGACATCGGGCTGGGCTTCACCAGTCAGCCCATGCCCGGGCCGTACCTTCCGCTGAACCGCTACCCGCTCGATCGGCTGCCGCTCTACGGCGCGCCGGTGACGGAGGTGGGCTTTGGCGAGACCTCGCCCGACGGCGGCGGCGTGGGCACGCGGCGCGAGGTGACCAAGTACGACGTGAAGGTGCGCTCGGCGGGCGAGCTCACCTCGGGCGCGCAGGCCGGCCTCACCTGCGAGGGCGACTCGGGCGGCCCTGCGCTGTTCAAGACGCCCGACGGCTTGATGTCGGTCATCGGCACCACCTCGCGCGGCGATCAGCAGTGCGCGCAGTCGGGCATCGACACCCGCGTGGACGCGTACCTCGACTTCATCCGCATCAACATGGTCGACGCCGGCGATCCGCCGAGCTGCGGCGCCGACGGCCGCTGCGGCTTCAACTGCACCGCGCCGGATCCGGACTGCCCCTGCGCCCCCGACGGCTTCTGCACCAGCGCCTGCACCACGCCCGAGGCCGATCCGGACTGCCCCCAGAGCTGCCTCTACAACGGCGGCTCGTGCGCCGTGCAGCAGGGCACCACCACCGGCTCCACGGGCTCCCCGTCGGCGGCCGATGCCGGCTCGAAGAAGGGCGGCGGCTGCAGCACCGCCAGCGGATCCGACCTGATCTGGCCGCTCGCGCTCGTCTTCGGCGCGGTGGCGCTCAGCCGGTCACGCCGATGGACAGGTGGCTCGCGCCGCCGGTGAGCTCGAGCTCGTAGCGGTCGGTTGCGCTCTCGAAGCCGCTGGAGCTCAAGCGGGTGACGCCGCCCACGGCGCCGAGGTGCTGGTCGTCGAAGCTGATGTGGCTGGCGCCGCCGTGCACCTGGATGCGCATGGCCGAGCCCTTGGGGCGGGTGAGCTGCAGGTGGCTGGCGCCGCCGGTGATGCGCACCTGCACCACGCCGTGCGGCGCGGGCAGCGCGATCTCCACCGCGCTTGCGCCCCCGCGGACGTTGAGTGACGTGAGCCGCAAGTCCTCCAGCGCCGCGCGCACCTTGCTGATGCCGCCGGTGAGCTCGATGTCCCAGGGGACGGCCGAGTTGAGGTCCACCTCGGCGGCGACCTTGCGGAAGTCGAGGAACGCGAACATCGGGTAGCTCATGTGCACCGTGCCGCCGGAGACGGTGATCTCCGGCCGACGCCCGGTGAAGCGCGCCTGGTAGAGATGGTCGTTGTCCGCGCCGCCGCCGAGGGTGAGCCGCGAGGCGCCCGAGGTGAGCCGGAACACGCCGCGCTTGGCGTCGCCGATGGGGGCCGAGTCGGGGCCTTCGCTCGAGCTGGCCGGAGCGCCGTCCTGGCGCAGGCGCGTGGTCTCCGCGGCCATGATCGCCGCGGCCCGGGTCACGAACTCCACCACCAGCTCGAGCTGCGCCTCGTCGTAGCCCGCGGTGACCTCTTTCATCGCCTGCCGCAGCGGCTCCAGGAGCTCGTGAATCCGTGGCGCCGGCTCCTGCAGCGACTCCACGAGCACGTGCCGCCGATCGCCGGGATCCTTCAAGCGCCGCAGCCAGCCCGCCTTCTCCAACCGATCGAGGACGCCGGTCACCGCGCCGGTGGTGAGCCCGGTGAGCTCCGCCAGGCGGCCCGCAGGCATGGGCCCGTTGCCCGCAAGCAGGCTCGAGGCCTTGAAGTCGGTGAGGCTCACCCCGAGGCGATCTGCGAGGGCCTGGCTGTAGAGGACGTCGCGGTCCGAGAGGGCCCGCATGGCCCCCATCAGCTTCAGCAGGAGCTCGGCTCTTTGGCGAGAAGCGGTTGACATGGTCGCGGAACAAGCTTAGACAAGCGATGTCTTAGTTGCTAAGATATTCGAATCGAGAGCCGCTGGGCAACCTACCCGAAGCCAGCGGAGGCAGCCAGGCAGGGAAGCAACGTTCGAGTTGTCCGCCGATGCACCGGCGAATATCTTAACGCCCGTTCATTTATCAGGCTTCCGGGCCTGGGGCGTCACACGGCGTCGAAAATACCGGGGCCCCAAGGCCCAACGAGGTTCCGCACCATGGCGTCCATCGTCTCGCTGCGAAACGTGGTCAAGGACTACTACCTGGGCAAGGTGGTGGTTCACGCGCTCCGCGACATCAGCCTCGATGTGGAGCAGGGCGAGTTCCTCTCCATCGCGGGGCCTTCGGGCTCGGGCAAGACCACGCTGCTCAACCTCATCGGCTGCGTGGACACGCCCACCGGCGGCGTGGTGACGGTGAACGGCCAGGACACCTCGAAGCTCACCGAGCGCCAGCTCACCGATCTCCGGCTGCACAGCCTGGGCTTCATCTTCCAGAGCTTCAACCTGGTGACCGTGCTCTCCGTGTTCCAGAACGTGGAGTTCCCGCTGCTGCTCCAGGGTGGCCTCTCCGCCGGCGAGCGAAAGCAGCGCGTGGAGGCGTTGCTCGGGCAGGTGGGCCTCTCCGACCAGATCCACAAGCGCCCCAACGAGCTCTCCGGCGGTCAGCGCCAGCGCGTGGCCGTGGCGCGCGCGCTGGTGACCCGGCCCAAGATCGTGCTCGCCGACGAGCCCACCGCGAACCTCGACTCCACCACCGGCCAGAACATCATCGACCTGATGAAGGAGCTGAACCGCAAAGAGGGCACCACCTTCATCTTCTCCACCCACGACCCGAAGGTGATGTCGCACGCCAGCGCGGTGGTGCGCGTGGCCGACGGCCAGCTCGCCGAGGGCGGCAAGACGTCGGGGACCGCCGCCGCTGCTGCCGCCGGTGCGCACTAGGAGCCACCCATGAAAGTGCTCTTCATGCTCCTCGGCGGGATCGCCGGGCTGGCGGCGGTCGCCGCGCTGCTCACGGTGATCATCTTCTCCGCGTACATGTTCTGGCAGGTGGCCTGGAACACGGTCAGCCGCCCCGCGCAGCTGCCGATCGTCATTCGCATCGCCTTCCGCAACCTCTTCGCCAGCAAGCTCAAGACCATCATCATCGGCAGCATCATCGGCGGCGGCGCGGTGCTCATCGTGGTGGGCACCTCGTTCATCGGCTCGATGTCGGACGGCATGAGCCGCTCGGTCATCGGCGCGGCGGCCGGTGACGCGCAGCTCTACCAGCCCAAGTACGGCGACGGCGGCGGCGACGAGCTCGCCATCTGGGGCGGCGGCATGTCCGAGCCCGAGCTCGGCGTGATCCCCGACTTCGACAAGCTGCAGAGCGCGATCTCCAAGGTGGACAACGTGAAGGCCGTGGTGCCCATGGGCATCGCCGGCGCGATGGTCACCTCGGGCAACACCATCGATCTGGCGCTCGGCGACCTGCGCGAGGCCGAGAACAAGAAGAAGGCCGGCGACGCCAGCGTGCAGGGCCGCATCGACGCGCAGAAGGCGCACATCCGCCACATCATCGACGTGCTCAAGGGCGACCAGAAGAACCGCGCCGAGGTCTCCAGCGAGACGCGCGGCACCACGCAGGAAGAGGTCGACGCGGTGAACACCGCCTCCGACGACAAGTTCTGGAACGACTTCGAGTCGGATCCGTTCGGCAAGCTCGAGTACCTGGAGAACAAGATCGCGCCCCAGGCCGCCGACGCCGATCTGCTCTACCTCCGCTACATCGGCACCGACCTGGAGCAGTTCACCAAGTCGTTCGACCGCATGGAGATCGTGGATGGCACCGCGGTGCCCAAGGGCCAGCGCGGCTTCCTGATGGCGAAGAACTTCTACGAAAACATGGTGAAGCTGAAGAGCGCGCACCGGCTCGACACCATCAAGGACGCCATCGAGATCAAGAAGCAGAAGATCTCCGAGCAGGAAGACCTGCAGCGCCTGGTGAAGGAGAACACCACCCAGACGCGCGAGATCGCGCTCCAGCTCGACGACTTGAAGGCCAAGGAGATGATCGCCCGGCTGCGAAAGGCCACGGGCTCGCAGGAGACGCAGCTGGAGAAGCTGCTCTCGATCTTCTTCGACACCAACGACGCGAACTTCATGCAGCGCTACGACGCCTTCTACAAGGACCTCGCGCCGCTGCTGGAGCTGTACCGCATCCGCGTGGGCGACACGCTCACCATCAAGGCGTACACCAAGAGCGGCTACCCGAAGAGCGTGAACCTCAAGGTCTACGGAACGTTCCAGTTCAACGGCCTGGAGAAGAGCGCGCTGGCCGGCTCACTCAGCCTGATGGACCTCTCCAGCTTCCGCGATCTCTACGGCTTCATGACCGCCGCCAACATCGCCGAGTCGAAGGCGATCCAGGCGCAGTCGGGCATGAAGGTCGTCGACCGCGCCCACGCCGAGGAAGATCTCTTCGGCGGCGGTGACGCGGCGGCCGAGGCTCCGGACGCGGGTGCTCCCAAGGTCGTCGAGGCCGTGGCCAAGGCGGATCCCACCGCCGCGGCCGACGCGCCCTCGGGCCGCGCGATCCTCAACGCCGCCATCTTCTTCAAAGATCCTTCGAAGACCCGGACGACCTTGCCGCTGCTGGAGAAGGCCGCGAGCGACGCCGGCATCCGCGTGAAGGCCGTGTCCTGGCAGGACGCCTCGGGCTTCATCGGCAAGCTGGTGCTCTTGTTCTGGGCGGTGTTCGCCTTCGCGGCGCTCTTCATCGGCTTCGTGGCCGCGCTGGTGGTCTGCACCGCGCTGCTCACCGCGACGCTCGAGCGCGTGCGCGAGTTCGGCACCCTGCGGGCCATCGGCGCGCAGAAGCCGCTCATCCTCAGCACCGTGGTGGTGGAGGCGATGGTGATGGGCATCGTCTTCGGCGGACTGGGCGCCATCCTCGGGGCGATCATCGTCACCGCGGTGCACAGCCACGGCATCGCCGCCTCGGCCGACATCATGTACTTCCTCTTCTCGGGCCCGCGCTTCACGCCGGTGCTCAGCGTGCCGAGCATGGTCTTCGCCGTGTTCGCCATGTTCATCATCAGCGGGTTCGCCAGCCTCATCCCGGCGTTCCTGGCCATGCGCGTCTCGCCGGTTCGCGCCATGCAGGCGGAGGACTGACCGTGAACGACTTCCTCACCGACGTACAGATTGGCGGCCGCAACCTTCGCCAGCACTGGCTCCGCTCGGCGCTGCTCGGCGTGGGCCTGATGTTCGTGACCCTGCTGGTGACGACGCTGTGGGGCACGCTCACCAGCATGCGCGAGTCGATGCTCAAGAGCGCCACCACCTTGATGAGCGGCCACGTGAACGTGGGCGGCTTCTTCAAGGTCACCGCGGGCCAGAGCGGCCCGCTGGTCACGCACTACCAGGACGTGGTGAAGGCGGTTCAGACCGCCATCCCCGAGGACCTGGACTACACCGCCGTGCGCGGTCGCGGCTGGGCCAAGCTCATCTCCGACACCGCGTCGATGCAGACCGGCGTGGGCGGCATCGACATCGACAAGGAGCCGGGCTTCAAGAAGGTGATCCAGGTCGAGAGCGGCAAGCTCGAGGATCTGGCGCAGCCCAACTCCATCCTCATCTTCCACGACCAGGCCGAGAAGCTGGGCGTGAAGGTGGGCGACGCGCTGACGTTCTCTGCGCCCACCAACCGCGGCGTGAACAACACCGTGGACGTGCACGTGGTGGCCATCGCCGAGAACGTGGGCCTGCTCTCGGGCTTCAACACCTACGTGCCCTCGGGGACCCTGCGGAAGCTCTACGACCTGCGCGACGACGCTGCGGGCGTCATCTACGTCTATTTGAAAGACGTGAAGCGCGCGCCGGAGGTGGCCGCGCGCCTGCGCAACGCCCTCGAGAAGGACGGCTACCGGGTGATGGATCCGGATCCCCGCGCGTTCTGGCAGAAGTTCGAGGTGGTGAACCGCGAGGACTGGACCGGTCAGAAGCTCGACGTCACCACCTGGGACGAAGAGGTGAGCTTCCTCAACTGGATCCTCACCGGCTTCGGCTTCATCTCCGGCCTGCTCAGCTTCGTGCTGCTGGTGATCGTGCTCGTCGGCGTGGGCAACATCATGTGGATCGCGGTGCGCGAGCGCACCCGCGAGGTGGGCACGCTGCGCGCCATCGGCATGCAGCGCGGCCGCGTGCTGCGGATGTTCCTCACCGAGGCGGTGGTGCTGGGCTTCGCCTCCGGCGCTGCCGGCGGGCTACTCGGGCTGCTGGTGGCCGCGGGCGTGAACCAGGCCCAGGTGACGCTGCCGCCCTTCGCCCGGCTCTTCCTGCTCAACGACCACCTGGAGCTGGCCATGCGCGTGGGCCCGGTGGTGGCGATCGTGGCCTTCATCACCGCGCTGACCACGGTGGCCTCGGCCTATCCCGCCTACCGCGCCGCCAAGCTCACGCCAGTCACGGCCATGGGCCACGCGGGCTAACCATACATCCTTGTTAATGAACTGGAGGGTTTCATGCGGAACCTGATCTTCGCCCTGGTGCTCTGCACCGCCGCGCCTGCGCTGGCCGCGCCGCTCGACGATGCGGCCATGCTCAATCTCTTGAAGGACATCGACCACCGGCAGGCCGAGAACGGCGACTACCGGAGCACGGTCTTCATCATCCAGAAGGAGACCGACAAGCCCGACGTGGCCCAGCAAGCGGTGGTCTACCGCCGCGAAGAGGGCCAGAAGCTGATGATCACCTTCGAGCAGCCCAAGGAGATGACCGGCCAGGGCTACCTGCGCATCGAGCACAACCTCTGGTTCTACGACCCGAGCGTGGGCAAGTGGGAGCGCCGCACCGAGCGCGAGAAGATCGGCGGCACCAACTCCCGGCGCGAGGACTTCGACGAGAGCAAGCTCGCCGAGGAGTACACCCCCTCGTTCGTGGGCGAGGAGCAGGTGGGCAAGTACAAGGCCTGGCACGTGAAGCTGTCGGCCAAGCCCAATATCGACGTGGCCTTCCCGGTGGTGGAGCTCTGGGTGGACGAGGCCACCGGCAACATCCTCAAGCGCTACGAGTACGCGCTCTCCGGCCGCCTCATGCGCCGCCTGCTCTACCCCTCCTGGGACAAGCTCTACTCCGACAGCAAGAAGGGCGACGTCTGGTTCCCCAAGCAGATCTTCATCTTCGACGAGGTGGAGAAGGCCAACCAGACCCAGATCACCATCAAGGACGTGGACCTCCACCCGCTGGAGGCCAACCTCTTCACCAAGGCGTACCTGGAGTCGAAGAGCCGCTAGCCGGCCGCTCCAATCTGGATATGTCTCGACATATCTAGATACTTCAGCGGGGTCTGGGAGGGTGTGATGCGCTGGACACTGCTCGTCCTGGCGGGGCTGGCCCTGCCGGCTGTGGCGCAGGCTCAGGTCGACGAGAACGCGCTCTTTGGCGGCGCCCCGGCGCCGGTTGCGGTCGACGCCGGCGGAGCGCCGCCGGTCACCACCACCGGCAACACCGACGCCGGCCTGCCGGTGATGAGCCCCGACGAGAAGCAGCTCTTCGACCAGCCCAACGGCCAGGTCGGCAATGCAGCGCCACCCGACGCCGGTCCGCCCGCGCCACCGCAGAACCCGGAGCAGGCCGGCGAGAGCGCGGCCTTTGGTGGGCCGGGCCAGGTGCTGCCCACCGCGCGCGAGGTGGCGCCCTCCAACCCGCTCACCATTGGCGGCACGCTCTTTCTGCGCGCGCAGCTCACCGGCTATCAGGACCAGCCGCCCAAGAGCTGGGGCTGGGACGAGCCCAACTTGATGGACGTGTACCTCGATGCACGGCCCAACTCGCGCGTGCGCGCGCTGGCGGTGGGCCGGCTCACCTACGACCCCGCAGTGGATCCGAACGCCATCTCCTTCGGCGGCACCAAGCAGAACCAGGTGAACACCTACCTGGATCAGCTCTGGATCAACTTCGACATCCTCCGCGAGGTCTTCGTCACCGCGGGCAAGCAGCACGTGAAGTGGGGCACCGGCCACATCTGGAACCCCACCGACTTCCTGCAGCCCGTGAAGCTCAACCCCCTCGACATCATCGACCAGCGCACCGGCGTGACGCTCGTGAAGGCGCACGTGCCCTGGGAGTCGCGGGGGTGGAACTTCTACGGCTTCGGCGTCTTCGAGGGGCCGCAGGTGGTGAACACGCTGAGCCAGGTGGGCGGCGCGCTGCGGGCGCAAGTGGTGCTCGGCGATGCCGAGCTCAGCTTCTCGGGCCTCTTTCAGCACGGCCGCAAGCCGCGGCTCGGCGCCGACATCTCCACCGGGCTGGGTCCTTTTGACGTGTACGCGGAGGCTGGCTTCCACGGCGCGGAGCAGTCGCAGCTCGTCGCCGGCCTCGGCGGCAACGACGGGCAGCTCTGTGTCTCCCCGTCGAGCCTGGGCTTGACCGGCACCGATCTCCCTCGGTGCGTGCTCTTGCCCTACAGCTACCAGACGCAGACCGGGATCCTGCCCCAGGTGAGCGCCGGCGGGACCTGGCAGGTGAACCTGAACGACCGCGACGCGCTCACCGTCGGCCTGGAAGGCTTCTACAACCAGGCCGGCACCAACGACGCGACGACGTACCCGGTGCTGGTGCTCACGGGCAACTTCGTGCCGTTCTACGTGGGCAAGTGGTACGGCGCGGTCTACGGGACGGCGTCGATGCCGCGCGGCACGGTGGTGCACAGCCTGAGCACCACCACGCTGGGCAACCTCTCCGACGAGAGCTTCGTCAGCCGGCTCGACTACAACGTCACCATCCTCACCCACCTCGGCCTCGACCTGTACGGCGACGTCCACTACGGCACCCAGGGCGGCGAGTTCCGCTTCGGCATCAACACCACCGCGGTCCCCACGGGCACCGGCCAGATCCAGCAGGTCCGGGTGCCCACGCCGACGTTCGACGCGGGCGTTTCCTTGCGCGTTTCGATGTAGATATGTCGAGATATGTCTTGTTCGGGTTGCTGCTCCTGGGTTGCGCGCACGCGACGCCGGCGCCGGTGGCCGCGCCCGAGACGCCCGCGCGGCTCTGGTTCGGCGGCGACGTGAACCTGGGCCCGGGCGGGAACCACGCGCTCGATGGCCTGGCCCCGTCGACGCGTGACCTGGGCGTGGGCGTGGTGAACCTCGAAGGGCCCGTCGCGTCGCAGCTGCCTTCGGGGCCGGGGCTCAAGCTCTGGAACGCGCCGAGTGCGCTGGCTGAGCTCGCCCCGCTGGGCGTGCGCGCGGTGGGGATTGCCAACAACCACGCGGCCGACAGCGGATCCGACGGCTCCGAGAAGACCGCCTCGTCCGTTCGCGCGGCAGGCTTCGCGCCGTTTGGTGGACCGGCTGGCCCCACGGTGCTGACGCTCGGCGGGCATCGGGTCGTGCTCAGCGCGCACGACCTGGAGCATGGCGTGCCTGCCCACCTGGCCGACGAGCTTCGTGCCGCGCGCGCGCAGGGCGATACGCTCATCGCCACATTTCACGTCACGGGGCCCGAGAGCTACTTGCCGCGGCCGGAGCTGAAGCAGGCAGTGAACATCGCGCTCGCCGCGGGGGCGCGCGTGGTGATCTCGCACGGGAGCCACGCCATCGGTCCGCTCGAGCGGCGCGGCGATGCGGTGATCGTCTGGGGCCTGGGCAATGTGTGCTTCGCGTGCGATTGCACCCAGGAGAGCGACGCCATCCTGGTGGCGCTCGATCTCGCCGCCTCGCCCATCGGCGTGCAGGTGCTGCCCATCGACGCCGGGCTGCGCTCCGGGCCGGCGCGGCCGTCGAAGGACCCGTCGGGGATCTTCGATCTGCTCGAGGCCGTGGGCACGCCCAAGCTCACGCGCGCCGGCGCCCGCGCCAGCCTGCCCTGATTGGCTTCGTCTTCGGGAACGCCCGGACCGGGCGAGGTGAGGTCATCACCCGCCGAAGTGGATCACCTCGTGATCCACGTTGTCGGGGAGCGGGCCGCCCAGATCATCCTCGACGGACGCGATGATCTTCAGGTTCTTCTTGTCGAGCTCGGTGACCTTGTCGTTCCACGTGGGATCCGCGTGGTACCAGCGCTTGGTGGCGAAGTAGTCGTGCAGCAGCGGCACCGTGAACGCCTTCCCGCGCCGCGCCGACACCGTGTGCCGCAAGAGCTTCAGGTCGCGCCGCGAGAGATCGTGCAGCTGGTTCACGGTGAGGAGCTGATCCAGCAGCTCCACGTCGTCGAGCGGGTTGCGGTCGGCCTGCACGTTGGGCACGAACGAGGGAACCTTCTCGCCCAGCGCGCGGGAGAGCAGCACCAGCTCCACCACCTCGTCATCGGCGAGCGGCGTGGGCCCGTGGAAGGCCGCGTTCTCCTTGCCGTCGGCGATGTCGAGGAACCGCAGCGTGTGATCCGCGCCGGCGACGGCCATCCAATTGCCGCTGATGGCCGTCTTCACGACCGTGGCGTCGAGCGGGGTGCGCCACCTCGCGCCCTTGTCGCCGTAGCGCGCGATGGCCTGGGTGGTGGCCTCGACGGCGTCGCCGTCGTCGGTGGCGAAGAGCGCGAGCACCTCGCCCTCCTCGCCGGAGAAGCTCGTGAGCTTGGCATCGGCGGTCGGCGCGCCGCGCTGGATCATGTGGCGGGGACGGGTGTTGAGCAGCGTCTTGCCATCGGACGAGATGGCCAGGAAGTCGTCGAGGCCCGCGCGGCCCTCGAAGGATTTCCGCTTGCCTTCGAGGGGGACCGACACCGCGCCGTAGGCATCGGGCGTGACCAACCCCGTTCCGTCCGCGAAGAGCGCCTCCGCCTGCGGCGCCGAGGGCGACGTGACCGACAGCTCCACGCTCGAGCGCTTCTTGAAGTCCACCCGCCGCAGCTCGCCGTCGGCGTAGACCAGGGCCCGGTCGCCGGTTGCGGGCATCACCGCGCGAAAGACCACGCTGTTGCGAAGGAACGGCTTCTCCACGGTCGCCGCGCTCCCAGGCTTCCAGGTGCCTCGCGCCACGCCCGAGTTGGCGCCGGTGGTCACCAGGCGGATGGTCCCGTCTGGCGCGTCGATGGCCCAGAGCACGCCGTAGCGCGCGGGGAGCCTGGTGGTGGCCAGGACCTTGCCGTCCGGCACGGACCAGAGCGTGAGCACGTCACCGGCCTGCGAGAGCAAACCCTGC
The DNA here is from genome assembly GCA_018266075.1 of Deltaproteobacteria bacterium. GTDB lineage: Bacteria > Myxococcota > Myxococcia > Myxococcales > SZAS-1 > SZAS-1. Next base: position 55,981 of record JAFEBB010000026.1, read on the forward strand.
TCGGTGAACTGCAGGAAGCTGAAGTCCGCGGCCGAGAGCCGGTGCGCGGAAAGGAGCGCCGCCTTCCGGGCCAGGAGCTGCTCGCGCGGCGTGGACTGCTCGGCCTTCTCGAGGAGCAGGCCGTTCGCCTTGTCGACCTCGGAGAGCTTCTGTAGCTCGGGCGCGGCGAGCTCGTGGTACCAGGGCTGGGCCGCGAAGTAGGTGTGCAGCCAGCGCTTGCGAAATGGATTCCCCACGCGCGCGTAGATGGTGTTCCGCATCAGGGCCAGCTCGCGCAGCGAGCGGCCTTCGAGGTCCTGGGCGGTGAGGGGGCGGTCGAAATAGAGCGGTCGCTCGGGAGGGGCCGCGCCCATCAGCGCGACGGCCAGCACGCACCAGGAAAGCCGCATGACCCCTCCGTGCAGCGGAACCTTCAATAGAACGCACGGCCGGCCCGGGAGTTCCCTGATCCAGATTGTCGAAAAATCCATGGGCGTGGCGGCGAGCGGCGCACGGTTTCCAACGTTGCGTCGGGGCTGACTTTTCGCGCGAGATTCGCCTTGTTTGCCCCACCCCCATCACCTAGTGTGCGCCGCCCTGCGGCACGACCCTCGCCCTCGCTGATGCGCCTGCCCGCCCTTGCCTTTGCTGTCGCCGTGGCGCTCGCCGCCACCGGCGTGGCGCGCGCGCAGACGCCCCCGGGCGGGGGCGCGCTGTCACCTGGAAACCTGAGCGCGCCCGGCCTGCCCGGCCAGCAGCCGCCGGCGGCGCCGAGCGAGCCGTCTGCGCCGCCGCCTCCCGCAGAGCAGGTGCCCACCGCCAGCGAGCCCGCCGCGCCCACCGGCCCGGTGATCTCGGCCATCGACATCGAGGGCAACCGGCGCGTCGAGCCAGATGCCATCCGCAACGCGCTGGCCAGCAAGGTCGGCTCGACGATGGAGCGCTCGAAGATCACCGCCGACGTGCACGCGCTCTTCGCGCTGGGCTACTTCGAGGACATCTCCGTCGACGCGCAGCCGGCGGGGCCCAACCAGATCAAGCTGGTGGTGAAGGTGGCGGAGAAGCCCGCCATTCGCGATGTGCGCATCACCGGCAACGACGAGCTCTCCACCGACGACATCCGCGATCTCGTCGACATCCGCACCGCGCAGATCCTCGACCTGGACGCGGTCCACCGGAACGCGAAGAAGATCCAGGACAAGTACGTGGAGAAGGGCTTCTACCTGGCGGAGATCACGCCCAAGGTGGTGCCCCAGCCCGACAACACCGTCTCGGTGGTCTTCGCCATCAACGAGCACGCCAAGGTGCAGGTGAAGAGCATCACCTTCGTGGGCAACGAGAAGGTGCCCAGCGCCGACCTGCGCTCGGTGATGGAGACGCAGGAAGGCAACATCCTCAGCTTCCTCACCAGCGCCGGCACCTACCGCGAAGAGGTCTTCCAGCGCGACCTCTCGCTCATCCAGTTCGCCTACTACGACCGCGGCTTCATCAACGTGCGCGTGGGCAAGCCGCAGGTGGAGATCACCCCGGACAAGAAGTACCTGTTCCTCACCGTGCCCATCACCGAGGGCGAGCAGTTCAACGTCGGCAAGATCGACTACTCCGGCGACATCCTCGGCACCAAGGAGACGCTGGGCACGCGCGTGCACACCGAGTCGGGCGCGCTCTTCAACCGCAGCCAGCTCCAGGCCGACATCAGCGGGCTCAACGACCTCTACCTCGACCAGGGCTACTGCTACGTCAACATCAGCCCGCTCACCAACGTCAACAACGACACCCGCATCGTGGACCTCACCTTCGACGTGCAGAAGGGGCCCAAGTGCTACGTCGAGCGCATCGACATCGTGGGCAACCACAAGACCCGCGACCGCGTGATCCGCCGCGAGCTGCGCATCTATGAAGGCGAGCTCTTCACCGGCACGGGCATGAAGCAGTCGAAGGGCCGCGTGAACGCGCTGGGCTTCTTCGAGACGGTCGAAGTGACGCAGAAGAAGGGCAGCCGCGACGACAGCGTGATCGTCGAGGTCAGCGTGAAGGAGAAGCCGACCGGCACGTTCCAGGTGGGCTTCGGCTTCTCGAGCGTGGAGTCGTTCATCTTCACGGCCACGCTGCAGCAGAACAACCTGCTCGGCTGGGGCCAGACGGCGTCGCTCTCGGCGCAGATCTCCAGCCTGCGAAGCCTGGTCCAGCTCTCGTATCTGGATCCGTACTTCCTGGATACGAACTGGATCTTCTCGTTCGACTACTTCCGCATCGACGCCGACTACTACGGCTTCTTGCGCAGCTCGAACGGCGGCGACGTCAACTTCGGGTACCACCTCACGCCGGATCTGCTCTTGTTCCTGGCCTACGGCCTGGAGCACGTGGACGTTGAGCCGAGCTCGCTCTCGGCGGCGCCGGGGAGCGTGGGCTCGGTGTACAGCGCGTTCTCGAGCACGCCGCCCATCGCCAACCAGTTCCAGTCGGGGCTCAACTCGACGGTCACCCTCACGCTCACCTACGACAAGCGCGACAACCGGCTCTTCCCGAGCAACGGCTACTACGGCTCGGGCTCGGTGCAGTACGGCCCCAAGCAGCTCGGCGGCACCTTCAACTTCATCCGCTACTCGGCGAACGGCCGCTACTACCGGCCGCTCTTCCTGGGCATCGTGTTCAAGACCAACGCCACGTTGGGCTACGTCGAGGGCATCCAGGGCAGCACGGTGCCCATCTCCGAGCTGTACTACGTGGGCGGCATCAACTCGGTCCGCGGCTACTACCTGCGCACCATCACGCCCACCAAGGCCGTGGGCGCCACCGCCAACCCGGATACCTCGCTCACCCACTACCCGGAGTTCCCGGTGGGCGGCGACAAGCAGCTCGTCTTCAACTTCGAGCTCGAGTTCCCCATCATCGAAAAGATCGGCATCCGCGGCGTGGTCTTCGCCGACGCGGGCAACGCCTACGCGCCCAACGAGAACTTCTTCCAGGACAAGCACAGCCTGGTGTCCACGCCGGCGGGGCTCTTGTACTCGGTGGGCGTGGGCGTGCGCTGGTTCTCGCCCATCGGCCCCCTGCGCTTCGAGTGGGGCTTCCCGCTCACCCCGCGCCCGGGCATCGACCAGCCGGTGGACTTCGAGTTCACCATCGGCAACTTCTTCTGAGCGAGCTTCGAAACCCCACCGGTGACCCAGCCGGCGGAGCCGGCGAGCTTGAAGGCAGGGTTTCGAAGCGGGGTTCCATCGCCTGGCTGGCCGGCTGCTCCTTCAGCGCTCGGAATGCATACGTTTTCCATCGGTTGATCTCAGCCCCACGCGCGGCTAAGTTGCGCGCCCTTTCAGGAGCCCCTGACGCATGCGCCTCTCGTCGATCGCCCTCGTGACCGTGGCCGTCTGCGCCCTCTCCGGCGTGGCCCGCGCTGACCAGAAGATGGCCTACGTGGACTTGCAGCGCGCGCTCCTCGAGGTCGAGGAAGGCAAGGCCGCCAAGGCCACCCTCAAGGCCGAGTTCGACAAGAAGCAGAAGACCCTCGACGCCGAGCAGGAGGCCCTGAAGAAGGACAAGGACACTCTCGACAAGCAGTCGATGGCCATGACCGAGGACGCCCGTCGCATGAAGGAGCAGGAGCTGATGGGCAAGCTGCAGGAGGTGCAGAAGCACTACATGGGCATGCAGCAGGAGCTCTCCGAGAAGGAGCGCACGCTCACCCAGGGCATCTTCCAGAAGATGGAGGGCATCATCGGCGAGATCGCCCAGGCCGAGGGCCTGACCTTCGTCTTCGACAAGAGCGCGGGCCTGGTCTACGCGCCGCCTTCGCTGGACCTCACCAACGAGCTCATCCGCCGGTACAACGACAAGTACTCGCCGGGTAAGGCCGCGGGCAAGGCCAAGTCGGGCGCGGCCAAGGGCAGCAACTAGCTTCGGCCGCTTGAGGTCATGAGCGAGCGCGCGTTCACGCTTGGCGAGCTCGCCGATCTGGTCGGCGGCGAGGTGCAGGGCGACGCCGCCATGCGCCTGCGCGGCGTGGCCACGCTCGACGGCGCCGGCCCCGAGCACATCGCCTTCTTCAATCACGCCTGGTACGCCGACGACTTCGCGCGCACGCGCGCAGGCGCGGTGATCGTCGAGCCGCGCGCCGCCAAGAAGCACCCTGGCCGCGCGTACCTGGTGGCGCCGAATGCGAGCCTCGCGTTCGCGCGGGTGTCGCGGGCGTTTCATCCGCCGGAGCGCCCCCAGCCGTCGCGCGCGGGGGAGGCGTTCGTGCATCCCTCTGCGCAGGTGGATCCGACGGCGCGCATCGAGGCGTTCGCGTACGTCGGCGCCGGCGCGAAGATCGGCGCGCGCACGGTGCTCGCGCCGCAGTCGTTCGTGGGCGAGGGCGCGCAGGTGGGCGCCGACTCCCGCGTCGGCGTGGGCGTGAAGATCCTGCACGGCTGCGTGGTGGGGAATCGGGTGATCTTGCAGCCCGGCGTGGTGCTCGGCGGCGACGGCTTCGGCTTCGCGCTCGATCTCGAGGAAGGCCAGCTCCTCAAGGTGCCGCAGGTGGGCATCGTGTTGGTCGAGGACGACGTGGAGATCGGCGCGAACAGCTGCGTCGACCGGGCCACCATGGGCCAGACGCGCATCGGCCGCGGGACGAAGATCGATAACCTGGTTCAGGTCGGCCACAACGTGACCGTGGGCGCGATGAGCATCCTCTGCGGCCAGGTCGGCCTCGCGGGCAGCTGCAAGATCGGCGATGGCGCGGTGCTCGGCGGTCAGGCCGGCGTGGCCAACCACCTGCGCGTCGGCGACGGCGCCAAGATCGCGGGCCAGTCCGGCGTCGGCAGCGACATCCCCGACGGCGAGATCTGGTCGGGCTCGCCTGCGCAGCCGCACCGCAAGTGGCTGCGCAACCAGCAGGTCGCGAGCGAGCTGGCGGATCTGCACGCCGAGGTGCGCAAGCTGCGCGCCGAGATGGACGCGCTCAAGAAGTAGGCGGGCGTCTTGTCGACTGAGCGTCGATCTCCTAAGGTGCGCGGCCTCCGGCCGGAGTACCCGAGGAAGCCATGTCGGCCCCGATGGACCTGCTCGCCATCCAGCGCATCCTGCCGCACCGCTACCCGTTCCTGCTGGTGGATCGCGTGGTGGAGTGGACCGCGAACCAGAAGCTGAAGGCGTACAAGAACGTCACCGCGAACGAGGAGTTCTTCCTGGGGCACTTCCCCGGGCACCCGGTGATGCCGGGCGTGCTCATCGTGGAGGCGCTGGCGCAGGCCTCGGGGCTGCTGGCGTACAACTCCAATCCCTGGAAGGCCAACGAGAAGGTCATGTACCTCATGGGCCTCGACGGCGTGCGCTTCCGCCGCCCCGTGGTCCCCGGCGACCGGCTCGATCTCGAAGTGACGCTCACCAAGCAGAAGAGCACCATCTGGAAGCTCGCGTGCGTGGCGTCGGTGGACGGCAAGCCCGTCGCAGAGGCCGAGATCATGGCCACCATCGCCGACAAGGCCGTCGACCCCGCTGCGCCGACGGCGCCCTAGCTCCACGGATCTCCCCATGGCCATCCATCCCACGGCGATCGTTGCGCAGGGCGCGGAGATCGATCCTTCGGCCGAGATCGGGCCGTACGCGGTGATCGGGCCGCAGGTGAAGCTCGGGCCGTCGGTGTGGGTCGGGCCGCACGCGGTCGTCGAGGGGCGCACCACGGTCGGCGCGCACACCAAGATCTTCCAGTTCGCGAGCGTCGGCGCGCAGCCGCAAGATCTGAAGTACGCGGGCGAGCCCACGCGCCTGGAGATCGGGCAGCACAACCTGATCCGCGAGTTCACCACGTTCCACATCGGCACCACGGGCGGCGGCGGGCTGACCAAGGTCGGCGACAAGAACCTGTTCATGGCCTACAGCCACGTGGCGCACGACGTCCGCGTGGGCAACGGCTGCGTGCTCGCCAACTGCGCCACGCTCGCGGGTCACGTGACCCTCGAGGATCACGTGACCATGGGTGGCCTGTCCGCGGCGCACCAGTTCACGCGCATCGGCAAGCACGCCTTCATCGGCGGCGGCTCCATGGTGACGATGGACATCCCGCCGTTCTGCACCGCCCAGGGCGATCGCGCGGAGCTCACCGGCCTGAACACCGTGGGCCTCACCCGGCACGGCTTCACGGACGAGCAGGTGAAGCACGTGAAGAGCGCGTACCGCACGGTCTTCCGCAGCAAGCTGGGACTCCGCGAGGCGCTGGCCAAGGTGCGCGCCCAGCACCCGAACGCGCCCGAGGTGGAGCACTTCGTGCGCTTCATCGAAGGCTCCGAGCGCGGCGTCGCGCGGTAAGGTTGGCCCTCGATGGCCGACCAACAGCCAGCACCGAGCGCGGAACCGATCGGCCTCATCGCGGGCTCAGGTCGATTTCCAGTGCTGTTTGCGGAAGCTGCTCGCGCCCGTGGATTGCGGGTGATCGCGATCGGGCACCGCGGCGACACGGATCCGGCGCTCGCGAGCTCGGTCGATCGCTTTCACTGGGTGCACCTCGGGCAGCTCGGCAAGATGGCGAAGCTGTTCCGCGCCGAAGCCGTGACGCGCGCGGTGATGGCCGGCGGCATCGGCAAGCTCTCGGCGCTGGTGCGCGCGCGGCCGGATTGGCGCGGGCTGGCGTTCGCGGCGAAGTTGCGCAACCTGAACGACGACCACGTGCTGCGCACGCTGGCCGAGGAGCTCGAGCGTGCGGGCGTGCGCATCGAGCCGTCGACGGTGTTCACGCCGGAGCTGCTCGCGCCCGCGGGGGTGCTCACCCAGCGCGAGCCCACGTCGAGCGAGCAGCAGGACATCGCGTTTGGCCTCGAGGTGGCGCGCGCGGTGGGCCGCGCCGACGTGGGCCAGACGGTGGTCGTCGAGGCGCGCCAGGTGCTCGCGGTGGAGGCGAGCGAAGGCACGGATCCGACCATCACCCGCGGCGGCGACTACGGTCAGGGCAAGGCGGTGGTGGTGAAGATCTCCAAGCCCGGACAGGACCTGCGCTTCGATCTCCCCGCGATCGGCGAGCGCACCATCGCGGTGATGGCGGCGCACGGCTGCAAGGCGCTCGCGGTCGAAGCGGGCCGCACGCTGCTCCTCGACGGCGATGCGGTGCTGCGCGCGGCCGACGCCGCCGGAATCGCCATCGTGGGGGTGGCGCCATGAGGCGCATGGGACGCATCGAGGCCACCTGGCGGCACCCGGTGAAGAGCATGCGCGGCGAGCGCGTGGCGGAGGCCGAGCTGCGTTGGTCCGGGTTGGCGGGCGATCGGCGGTATGCGTTCGTGCGCGGCGATGACGCCTCGCGCTTTCCCTGGCTCACCGGCCGCCAGGTGCCCGGTCTGCTGCGCTACCGGCCGTTCTTCGTGGATCCGGCGAACGCCAATGGATCCGCCGTGAAGGTGGCCACGCCAGGTGGGCGCGAGCTCGCGGTGGAGGATCCGGCGCTGCTCGCGGAGCTGGCCGAGGCGTACGGCGCGCCCGTGCAGTTCCTGCACTCGGGGCGCGGGCTGCACGATGCATCGCCTCTGTCGCTGATTGGCCGCGCGACCGTGGAGGCGCTCTGCCGCGCGCAGGGCGTGCCGCCCGACGAGCGGCGCTTCAGGAGCAACCTGGTGGTCTCGGTGGAGTCGGGTGCGGCGTTCGAAGAGGACGGCTGGCTCGGGCTGGAGCTGCAGCTCGGCGCGGCCGACGACGCCCCGCGGCTCCGTGTGGATCGCAAGAACGAGCGCTGCACGATGATCACCCTGGAGCCGGACACGCTCGAGCGCACGTCGTCGCTGCTCTCCGCGCTGGCCAAGGATCGCGCGAACTGCGCCGGCGTGTACGCGAGCGTGGTGCGGCCCGGCTTGATCCGAGAGGGCGCAGAGATTTTCGCCATCGATTGAGCCCAATCGTGGGCCGTGGGTCGCGGGTCGTGGGTCGTTCGGGGATGCCCGCGGTTGTTCCACGCGAGTGCCCACTCGTCGTCACTCCGAACGGTCCACGACCCACGTCCCGCGATCGGGTGTCCGGTCGTCCGACGAATGTGGAGTACAGTCCGCACGTTGTGAGGGCTCCACCCAACATCCTGATCGTGGCTGGCGAGGCCTCGGGCGACCTGCACGCGTCGGCGCTGCTGCGGGAGCTGAAGGCGCGCGCGCCCGGACTGCGCGCGTTCGGCATGGGCGGCTCGCTCACCCAAGCCGAGGGCCTCGAGGCGCTCGCCGACGCGCGCGACATCTCGGTGATGGGCCTGGTCGAAGTGCTGCCGGCGATCCCCCGCATCCTGGGCGTGATGAACAAGCTGGCCGCGGCTGCGCGCGAGCGAAAGCCCGACGTGGCCATCCTGGTGGACCTGCCGGACTTCAATCTGCGCCTGGCGAAGAAGCTCCACGCGCTGGGCATCCCGGTGGCGTACTACGTGAGCCCGACCGTGTGGGCCTGGCGCAAGGGCCGGCTCAAGACCATCCAGCGCTACGTGGCGCGGATGATGTGCATCTTTCCCTTCGAGGAGCGCTTCTACGCGGAGAACGGCGTGCAGGCGCGCTACGTGGGCAACCCCACGCTCGACGAGCTCGGTCCGCCGCTCGCGCCCGAGGCCGCACGCAAATCGCTCGGTTTGGATCCAGATCCGACGAAGCCCGTGCTCGCGCTGCTCCCAGGATCGCGCCGCGGCGAGGTGACGCGCATCTTCCCCGCCATGCTCCAGGCCGCGCGGCTGCTGCTGAGGGAGCGTCCGGGGCTGCGGATCGTGGTGCCCGTGGCGCCGACGTTGGATCGCGAGCTGCTCACGAGCACCGCGGCGGCCTATTCGCTTCCCCTCACGCTCGTCGATGGACGCGCGCCTGACGTCGTCGCTGCGAGCGACGCCGCGGTGGTCGCTTCGGGGACCGCCGTCCTCGAGGCGGGGCTGATGCAGCGGCCGATGGTCGTCGTCTATCGCGTGTCGCAGATCAGCTTCTGGATCGCGAAGCTGCTGGTGAAGGTGGCCCACGTGGCCATCGTGAACCTGCTCGCGGGCAAGGAGATCGTCCCCGAGCTGCTTCAGGCCGACATGCAGCCCGAGCGCATCGCCGGCGAGCTCCGCCGCTTGCTCGACGACCCAGTGGCCCGCAGCAAGCAGCTCCAGGGCCTGGCCGAGGTCCGCACGTCGCTCGGGCAGCCAGGCGCCAGCGCCCGCGCCGCCGACGAGGTGTTGGGCCTGCTCACTCCAACCGGTGTCGAGGCGCCGACGAATCGCGCGGCGCGTTGAACGAGACGTCGACGTGACGCGGGCGAAAAAAAAAGCGGCCGAGTCCGATATGGACCCGGCCGCGGGAGTCGGAGCACGCTGAGAGGGCGGGGGGGTACCTCTCAGAGAAACTCACAACCGCCGCGCGTAACAAGAGCAACGCGCGTGCCACGCCCGGAAACGCTCCAAAACGGCTCTGGCGGGCCTTTCGGACTGAACGAATCGTGAAAGCGTGCAACGTTGCATTGCAACGGTGCATCGACCGCGCCGAGATGAACGGTTCGAAGGCCAACGCTTCCATGGCCGGATTCCGGTCAAGCGCCCCCAGGCGGGAGACGGTTGACCACGTGCTCGTTCGGACCCAAGATGCGCCGCCCCGCGAGCCGGCGGGGCTGCGAGCGAAGCGTCCCATGAATCCAGCACTGGTCATCGTCCCGACCTACAACGAGCGCGACAACCTCGAGCCCATCACCACCGCCATCCTGGCCGCCGACCCCCGCCTGGATGTGCTGGTGGTCGACGACAACTCGCCCGACGGCACCGGCCAGCTGGCCGACGAACTTGCCGCCAAGCAGCCGCGCATCAAGGTGCTGCACCGCGAGAAGAAGGAAGGCCTGGGCCGCGCCTATCTGGCCGCGTTCAAGCACGCGCTCACCATGCCGTACCAGTTCATCTTCGAGATGGACGCCGACTTCTCCCACGACCCCAAGTACCTGCCCAAGTTCCTGGAGGCGATGGAGCAGGGCGCGGATCTGGTGCTCGGCTCGCGGCGCGTGACCGGCGGGGGCACGGTGAACTGGGGCGTGGGCCGGCAGGTGATCAGCGCGGGCGGCAGCTTCTACGCGCGGACCATCCTGGGCATCCCCATTCGCGACGTCACCGGCGGCTTCAAGTGCTTCCGCCGCAAGGTGCTCGAGGGCATCGACCTCGATGAGGTCCAGAGCTCGGGCTACGGCTTCCAGATCGAGTTGACGTATCGGGCCATCCGCAAGGGCTACGCGGTGCGCGAGATCCCCATCATCTTCGAGGACCGCCGCGTCGGCCAGAGCAAGATGAGCCGCAAGATCTTCCTCGAGGCGCTGGGCATGGTGTGGAAGCTCCGCCTCGACGCGATCCAGGGCAAGCTCTAGGCGCACGTCGTGCAGGGTTACCTCAGCTACAGCCTGGTGGCGCTCTCGGCCATCTTCGTGGTGGTGGATCCGCTCTCGGCGGTGCCGCTCTTCATCGCCATGACCACCGGCGACGCCGCCGAGAAGCGCAACGCCATGGCCCGGCGCGCGTGCATCGCCGGCGCGGCGCTGCTCTCGGTGTTCGCGCTCTTCGGCGCGCTGATCTTCAGGTTCATGGGCATCACCCTGGGCGCGTTCAAGTTCGCGGGCGGCATCCTCCTGCTGCTGACGGCCCTGGACATGCTCAAGGCCCAGAACTCGCGCACCCGAACCAGCGCCGAGGAGCAACGCGAGGGCGCCGAGAAGGAGGACGTGGCCATCGTCCCCCTGGCGGTGCCGCTCCTGGCCGGCCCGGGCAGCGTGGCCACGGTGATGGTGTTGATGTCGAAGGGCCCGGGCTTCTGGGTGGGCATCCCGGTGCTCGGCGCCATCGCGGTGACGTTCATCGTGAGCTACTTCATGCTCCGCGCCGCCGGCCTGGTGGACAAGTACCTGGGCAAGAGCGGCAACGCGATCCTCCAGCGCGTGATGGGCCTGATGCTCGCGGCCATCGCCATCCAGTTCATGGTCGATGGGCTCGGGGATCTCTTGCCGGAGATCACGGCGCACCGCGCTTGAGACTAGGATTTGCGCGGATGAGCAGCCGTGACCAGCTCGCGCGCATCCTCGCGCTCTTGCGACCGCTGCGCGGACAGCTCGCGCTCGCGTTCCTGTGCATGCTCGCGCTCGCCGCGACCACCGGCGCGTATGGCTACCTCACCGGCCCGCTGCTGACGTTCCTGCTCTCGGGAGGGCGCGAAGGCCTGGGGATGCTCGAGCGCGTGGCGCCGGGCTTCTTCGCGAACCTGGATCGGGAGCGCGCGCTGCTGATCTTTCCCGTGCTGCTCGTGGCGGTGGCGCTGGTGAAGGGCGCGGCCTACCTCGGCCAGTTCTACGCCATGGGCATGATTGGCCAGCGCGTGGTGGCCAACCTGCGGCGGCAGGTGTTCGAGCGCCTGGTCGGGCTCTCGCCGTCGTTCTTCGAGAAGCACCACTCGGGCGATCTGCTCGCGCGCTTCACCGCCGACGTGGCCGCGGTGGAGCTCTTCGCGACCTACGGCGTGGCCTCGGTTCTTCGCGATGGCGCGCAGGTGCTGGTGCTGCTCGCGCTGGCGGTGGCGCTGGACTGGAAGCTGGCCGTGGTCTCGCTGGGCGTGGTGCCGCTCGCGGCGCTGCCCGTGGCGCGGCTGGCGAAGACCCTCCGCCAGCGCATGCGCAAGGGCCAGGCCGCGCTCGGACGGCTCGCGGTGCGGGTGCAGGAGGGCCTCTGGGGCGTGCGCGTGATCCAGGCGTACGCGCTGCAGCCCGCGGAGCTGGCGCGGTTCGATCGCGAGAACGAGACGTACGTCGGCGAGATGCGCAAGGCCATCCGCGCGCGCACGCTCACGCCGGCGCTGCTCGAGGTGGGCGTGGTGGCGGTGCTCGCGGGCACGCTCGCGCTCGCGGCGCACGCGGTGCAGACCGGACAGCTCGCGCCGGATCGGCTCGTCAGCTTCGTGGCCACGCTGGCGCTGCTGTACCAGCCCGCGAAGGATCTGGGGCGCGTCGGGCCTTGGTGGGTGCAGGCCCAGGCGGGCTTCGAGCGGGTGCAAGAGATCCTCGGCGCGCAGGACGCGCTGCCTGCCGGATCCGGATCCGCGCCGCTGCCGCGCCTGGCCAACGAGCTCGTGCTGCGCGATGTGCGCTTTTCCTACGGCGAGCGCGAGGTCTTGCGCGGGCTGGATCTCACGGTGCGTGCGGGCGAGCGCGTGGCGCTGGTGGGCGAGTCGGGCGGCGGCAAGAGCACGGTGGTGAAGCTGGTGCTGCGTTTTCTGGATCCGACTTCGGGAGCGGTGGTCGTCGATGGGCGCGACGTGCGCTCGGCGCCGCTCGACGCCGTCCGCGGCCAGTTCGCGCTCGTGACCCAGGAGCCCCTGCTCTTTCACGACTCGGTGCGCGCGAACATCGCCTACGGCCGGCCCGATGCGAGCGCAGAGGACGTGGAGAAGGCCGCGCGCGCGGCGTTTGCGCACGGCTTCATCCGCGAGCTGCCACAGGGCTACGACACGCCCATCGGCGAGCGCGGGGTGCGGCTCTCGGGCGGGCAGAAGCAGCGCATCGCCCTCGCGCGCGCGCTGCTCGCGGATGCGCCGGTGCTGGTGCTCGACGAGGCGACGTCGAGCCTGGACCCGGAGAGCGAGCGAGAGGTGCAAGAAGCGCTCGACGCCGCGCTGCAAGGGCGGACGGCATTGGTGATCGCGCATCGGCTCTCGACCGTGCGCGGCGCGGATCGCATCTGTGTGCTCGAGCAGGGCCGGATCACCGAGCAGGGCAAGCACAGTGAGCTGATCGCCAAGGGCGGCGTGTACGCGCGGATGGCGGCGCTGCAAGGGCTCGGAGGGGCGGATGCGTAGGCGCGCGCTGCTCGGTGCGCTGGGATTGCTCGCGCTCTTCGGGATCAAGACCGCGCTCACCCGCCCGCCGCCGCGCGGATCCGTGCACACCGTTCACGGCGTCTACCACGTGCACTCCAACCGCTCCGACGGCAGCGGCTCGCCCGACGACATCGCCGCCGCGGCCGCGAAGGCCGGCCTCGACTTCGTGGTGATGACGGATCACAACCGGCTGGATCCGGATCTTCTCGGCGTGAAGCAGGGCGTGCTGATCATCCCGGCGACGGAGGAGTCGACGAACGTGGGCCACGTGGTGTCGCTCGGCGCGACGCGGCCGCTCTTGCCGGCGGAGATGGAGCGGCCGCTCGGTCAGATCCGTCGCCTGCATGGCGCGCCTGTGCTCGCGCACCCGCTCAACCGCAAGATGCCCTTCATCGGTTGGAGCGAGCAGGAGCTCGCGATCGGCATGGAGGCGCTGAGCTACGACGACCTCTGGCGCGAGGCGCTGCACGCGCCGCTCTCGCGCGGGCTGGTGGTGGGCTCACTGGAGCTGCCGTTCAATTCTCGGCTCGCGGTCGCGCAGCTGATTCGCCGTCCCGACGCCGCGCTCGCCAAGTGGGACGCACTCCGCCACGACGCGCGCATCGTCCAGCTCTGCGCCGTCGATGCGCACGGCTGGCCGGGCTACGCGCCGGTGTTCCAGGCGATGTCGATGTATCTCGATCACGTCACGCCGCCGCTGGAGCCGAACGCCGTGCTGGCCGCGCTGGAGTCGGGGCACGCCTACTGCGGCCTGGACGCCGTCGCGCCGGCCGACGGCTTCGGCTTCGTGGCGATGGACGCGAAGGGCCAGCCGCCGCTCGGGGAAGGCGAGGAGGGCGAGACCAGCGACCGCACCCTGCGCGTGACCTTGCCCAGCCCTGCGCCGAAGGGCGCGAAAATAAAGATATATCGAGATGGCGTGGCGCAAGCCGAGGGGCAGGGGCCGGAGCTGCAGCTGTCCCACGCGGTTGCGGGTGACTGGCGCGTGGAGGTCTGGGCGCCGCTGCCGGGAGCGTTCTTCGACGGCCCCGATGTTCCCTGGATCCTCTCGAACGTGATCCGCTTGCAGTGAAGTGGTACGCAGGCCTCGACGATGCACCTGATCTACGCCCTCGCCAGCTACGTGCTCTTCGGGCTGCTCTTTCCGGTGCTGCTCCTGCACCCCAAGACGCGCTCGGGGCTCGGGCGTCGGCTGGGCTTCTACCCGCCGGAGTTCCTCGCTGGAAAAGGGCATCCGCGCATCTGGCTGCATGGCGCGAGCGCGGGCGATCTGCTGGCGCTCTCGCCGATGGTTCGCGAGCTGCGCGAGCAGCTGCCGGGCTGCACCATCGTGATGTCCACGATCACCAACTCCGGCCAGCTCATGGCCGAGGAGAAGATCCACCGGGATCCCACGTTCGCCGACGCCGTGACCTACGCGCCCTACGACCTGCCTGGCGCGGTTTCACGCGCAGTGAAGGCGATCCAGCCGGATCTGCTGGTGCTCGAGTACACGGAGATCTGGCCCAACCTGATCCGCGCGGCGAAGCTCTCGGGCGCGAAGGTGGCGCTCACCAACGGCCGATTCAACCCGCGCAAGGTTGGGCGCTACCGGCTGCTGTTCTCGCTCATCGGCAATCCCCTGCGGCTGCTCGATCTCTTCCTGATGCGTGAGGACGACGAGGCGGAGCGCGTGCTCGGGCTGGGCGCGCCGCTGGAGCGGGTGTGGGTCACGGGCAACACCAAGTTCGACGCGCTCCTGCCGCGCACCGAGGCCGGGAGCGAAGCGGAGATGCGCGCCGCGCTGGGGATCCCGGAGAAGTCGCGGGTGCTCATCGCCGGCTCCACGCACGAGGGCGAGGAGGCCGAGGTGCTGGCCGTGTTCCACCGGCTGCTCAAGGAGCACCCGGATCTGCGGCTGGTGATCGCGCCGCGCTACATCGAGCGCGCCGGCCGCGTGCTGGCGCTTGCGGAGCAGCAGGGGCTCTCGTGTCGGCTGCGCTCGCAGCCGGTGGGCAACGAGCGCGTGGTGGTGCTCGACACCATCGGCGAGCTGGCGCGCGTGTACCAGGTGGCCACGCTGGTGTTCGTGGGCGGGAGCTTCACCCAGCGCGGGGGGCAGAACATCCTCGAGCCCGCGGCGCAGGGAAAGCCGGTGCTCTTCGGGCCCAACATGGGCAACTTCCGCGACAGCGTGCAGGTGCTCGTCGGCCGCGGCGGCATCCAGGTGAACGATCCTGAGCACCTCTTCACCGTGCTCCACGACCTCCTCGCGCGGCCCGACAAGATCGCCGAGCTCGGCGAGATGGCGTCCGGCGCGGTGCGGAGCGTGCGCGGTGCGAGCGCGCGGAACGTGGAGCACATGGCCCGGGTGATTCGAAAGACCGTGCCAGGTACCGGCTGAGTGGCTGGTGGCTGGTGGCTGGCGAGCGCGTGAGGGATAGAATCCGCGCGTGTCCGAGCGGATCCTCGTCATTCGATTGAGCGCCCTGGGCGACGTGGTGCTCGCCACGCCCGCCGCACGGGCCCTGCGCGCGCACTTTCCGGAGGCGCGCATCGACTGGCTCGTCGACGCGGCCTACCTGCCCATCCTCGCGCACAACCCGCACCTCTCGAACGTGGTTCCCTACGATCGCCGCGCCGGGCACGCCGGCGCCGCAGGCCTGTTGCGATTGCGCGCGCAGCTCCGCAGCCAGAAGTACGACCTCGTCATCGACCTGCAGGCCAAGCCCAAGACCGTGGCCCTCGCGCGCGCGCTCGGCGCCCAACGCGTGGTCACCCTGCAGAAGCGCAGCCGCGGCGAGGCCCTGCGCGCGCTGATCGGCCTGGACCGGCCCAATGTGCGGCTCCATGCCATCGAGATGTATCTCGAGGCCCTCGGCGTCCTGGGCGTGAAGCCGCAGGGCTTCCAGCTGGAGTGCTCCGTCACCGAGCGCGGGCGCACGCAGGCGGAGCGATTCTTTCCCGCCGCGGCGAGCGTGGTCGGACTCAGCCCCGGTGCGCGCTGGGCCACCAAGCGCTGGGAACCCGCGCGCTTCGCCGAGGTGGGGAACGCGCTCGCCCGCGCCGGGCACCGCGTGTTGCTCCTCGGCGGTCCGGGCGATCGGGCCGAGCTCGAGGCCGTGCGCGCGGGCCTGGAGGAGCCTGCTCTGGATACGGCGGAGCTCGGCGTGGAGGGCCTCATCGCCGCGGTGTCGCGCTGCAAGCTCGTCGTGGCCGGCGACTCGGGCCCGGTGCACCTCGCCGACGCGCTCGGCGTGCCCACGGTGGCGCTCTACGGACCGACCGCACCTCGCCGCTGGGCCCCGCGCGATCCGCGGCACCGCATCATCCACAAGGACCTGGTGTGCAGCCCGTGCAGCAACCACGGCTCCAAGCGCTGTCCGCTGGGCTCGCTGCAATGCATGCGCGAGATCGCCTCGAGTGAGGTGGCCGAGGCCGCCCTGGGCGTGCTCGCGGCGCCCGCGCGCGAGGCCCGGGCCCCGTGACCGACACGCCGCAGCTCGTGGCCGCAGCTCCGACGACGGCGCTCGCTCCGGCCGTCCCGCCCACGCTCCTCGAGCGCGCCTGGTACGGCACGCCGCCCGCGGGCTTCTCGATCGTTGCTCCGCTCCTGCGCGCGACCGGGTGGCTGGTGGGCCGCGGCACCGCGATCCGCAATCGGCTCTTCGACGGCGGCACGCTTCGCGCGGACAAGCTCGAGGCGCGGGTGATCAGCGTGGGCAACCTGGTGGTCGGCGGCGCGGGCAAGACGCCGGTGGTGATGGAGCTCGCCCGGCGGATCCTCGCGCGGGGAAGGCGCGTGGCCATTGTCTCTCGTGGCTACGGCGGACAGCCGCACGCGCCGCTCGTGAGCGACGGCGCCAAGATCTTTCAGGGCGCGCGCGAGTGCGGCGACGAGCCGCTGCTCATGGCCAAGCGCGTGACGGAGGCGCTGGTGCTGGTGGGCGCGGACCGCGTGCGCGTGGCGCGTGAAGCGATCTCCAAGCACGGCGCGCAGGTGATCCTCCTCGACGACGGCTTTCAGCACCGCCGCCTCGCGCGCGACGAAGACGTGCTCGTGCTCGGCGGAGCCGCGCCGCTCGGAAATGGAATGCTCCTGCCCGCGGGCCCGTTGCGCGAATCGGTCGCGGGTGCGCGGCGCGCGACGGTGGCCTGGCTCGCGAATGGCGCGGAGCACGCGAGCCTGCCCGAGCTTCCGACGCGCCGTGTGGTCTCGAGGCATCGTGCGATCGACGTCGTCGATTGGAGCCTGAGCGTGTCGCTCGGATCCGGATCCGTCGTGGGCAAGCGCGTGTTCCTGCTCGCGGGCCTGGCGCGGCCGCAGGGCTTCGTGGAGACCGTGCTGGGATTGGGTGCGCAGGTTGTCGGCGCCGCGCTCTTTCGCGATCACCACGCGTACACAGCCGAAGAGCTGGACCACGTGGTCGCGCGCGCGCAGCAGGCCGGCGCAGAGCTCGTGGTGACCACCGAGAAGGACGCCGTGCGGCTGGAGAAGACGCAGAGGACCGCGCTTCCCGTGGTCGCGGTGCGCATGGACGTGGAGATCCTCGAGGGGCTGGACGTGATCGCGGGGCTGGTCGACGCATGCTGATGCGGCTCCTCGTCCTCTGGATTGGCCTCTGGCCGGAACGCTGGGCGCTCGCGTATGGCGAGCTGCTTGGACGTTTGGTGCACGCGCTCGGCATCCGTCGACGCGTCGCGCTGGAGAACCTGGCTCAGGCCTTTCCCGAGAAGAGCGACGCCGAGCGCGAGGCCATCTGCGCCGCGCACTACGCGCACCTCGGCCGCTCGGCGATCGAGTTCTTCCGCTCGGTGAAGTGGAGCAACGAGGAGCTGCTCGCGCGCGTCGAAGCGAATGAGTGGGACATCGTCGAGCGCACGCGCGCAGAGCAAAAGGGCCTCATCGCCTGCGTGGCGCACCTGGGCAACTTCGAGGTCTTCGCGGGCTACATCGCGCGGCGCGGACTGCCGCTCACCGCCGTCACGAGGCAGCTCAAGGGCAGCGCCAACGACGCGTGGATGTCGGTGCGCGGAGAGCTCGGCGTTCGCGAGCTGCGCGGCAAGAACGTGGTCGCAAAGATGATCGACGTGCTGCGAGAGGAGGGCGTGCTCGCGCTGATCATCGACCAGAACATGCTGCCCAAGCGCGCCATCTTCTCGCCGCTCTTCGGCAGGCTCGCGGCCACCACGCCCGCGCCCGCAGTGCTCGCCGAGCGCACCGGCGCACCGGTGATTCTCGCCGCGCTCTTTCGCTTGCCCGATGGGCGATTCCGCACGCGCTTCATGGGCCCGTTTGGCCTGCGCGGATCCGGATCCGAGCGGACGCAAGCGCTCACCGACGATCTCAACCGCGCGCTGGAGACGATGATCCGCGAACATCCCGAGCAGTGGTTCTGGGTGCACCGTCGCTGGAAGACACGCCCGCCCAACGAGGCCGCGCAGGCGGTTCCCGCGCCATGATCCCCGTGCCCACGCTGCTCGAGCTTGGTCTCCTGCCGCTGCCGCCGCAGGGCGATCGCTTCGTGGTGCGCGCTGGGCCGAATGTCGCGCGCGTGCGGCTGCGCGTGTCACCGGATGGCGAGGAGGAGCTGCACGAGCTCTCCCGCGGCGCCGACGGCTTCTCTCGAGCGCACCCGCTGGCGCGCGCGAAGCACTACCGCTTCGTGATCGATTTGACCGATGGCCGTCGCTTCGCGCTCAACGCCGCGGGCCTGCACGCGCACGAGCCGCTCGATCGCTTCGACTTCACCACCCAGAAGCTCGGGCCCGCCTGGGCGCGCGAGGCGATCTTCTATCAAGTGTTCCCCGACCGCTTCGCCGTGGGCGACGCGAACCTCGGCGTGAAGGACGGCGAGTACCGGTGGCGCGGCCACGGCGCGCGGCGGCTGCCGTTCGAGCACGCGCCGGTGCCATACCGCGAGATGCGCTGCCTCGACTTTCGCGGCGGCGATCTGCCGGGCGTGCAGCAGAAGCTCGAGCACCTCCAGGCGCTCGGCGTCAATGCGATATATCTAAATCCAATCCACCCGGCGTTCACGAATCACCGCTACGACGTCTGCGACTACGAAGCCGTGGATCCGCACCTCGGCGGCGATGCAGCGCTGCAGTCGCTCGTGGCCGAGGCGCACCGGCGAGGCATGCGCGTCATCCTCGACGCGGTGATCAACCACTGCGGCTCGGGCCATCGCTGGTTCAACCGCGAGGGCCGCTACGCCGAACCGGGCGCGTACCAGGACGCGAGCTCGCCGTTCGCGGAGTTCTTCGAGTTCACCTCGCGCCAGCCCGTCCGCTACGTGGGCTGGAAGGGCATCGACACCCTGCCGCGGCTGGACTTCCGCTCGACCCAGCTTCGCGCAGCACTCTGGGGGCCGCAGGGCGCGCTTCGCAAGTGGCTGCGCGCGCCCTTCCACATCGACGGCTATCGCTTCGACGTCGCGAACATGGTCGCGCGTGCGGGCGAGGTGCAGCTGCACGGAGAGGTGTGGCGCGAGCTCTCGAAGGCGCTGCGCGACGAAGGCGCGCCGTACCTGGTGGGCGAGCACTGGTTCGATCCGCACGAGATCGTGGGGCCGGAGCTCTTGCACGGCGCGATCGACATGTTCGGCTTCGCGTTCCCGCTGCGGCGCTTCTTCACCGGCAAGGATCGCGACGGATCCGCGGCGCCGCTCGACGGCCGCGTGCTCGCGCGCCAGCTCCTCGACGCCCACGCCGCGAGCCAGGGCGCGCTCCATCTGGTGAATGTGAACAACCACGACGTGGCGCGGCTGCAGAGCTCCGCGAGCCCCGAGGCCTTCCGCGCGGCCACCGCGCTGCAGCTCTTCTGGCCGGGCGCGCCGAGCGTGTACTACGGCGACGAGATCGGGCTGCCCGGCGGCGAGGATCCCGACAACCGCCGCTCCATGATCTGGGATCGCGCGAAGTGGGACGAGCAGGCGTACGCGGCCGTCCACGGCGCCATCGCGCGGCGCCAGAGCTCGAATGCGATCCGCGAGGGCGCGCTGCTCGGCATCGACGCCGGTCCGGACTGGGCCGCGTTCGCGCGCGTGGCTGCGGGTGAGCTCGCCGTCGCGGTGCTGGCGCGGACGAGTTGCACCATCGAGCTGCCGCTCGAGCGCTGGGGCCTGCCCGCGTTCAAGCGCGAGCTGATCGGGCCCGCCTGCGCGGTCGAGGTGCACCAGATTTAGTTACTGAATTGGATTCAGTAACTAGTGGTGCCGCTTCACCTTGGGCCGCTCGACCTCGATGTGGTCGCCGTTCTGCATCTCGGCCGTACCGCTCAGGAGCTCGAGCTGCACCGCATCGCCGTCCAGGTTCACCACGCGCAGTCGGCCCACGACCACGTCCTTGTTGCCCTGGTGTCGCATCAGGTGCAGCACCATGCCCTGCTTGAGCTTGAGGTCGCCCACGCCGAAGTTGACGGGCACCTCCGCGGCCTGCGCCCGCCCAGCGAGGAGCATCGCCGCCAACGCCACGCCCACGACCGCCCGCTTGCTCGCCATGGCCCGCCCCCCTCGCCGAAACTTCGGGACGCGGAGAGCCGTCGGCAACCGCGGACGCTTTCTCCATCCACCAGCGGATGGTAGAAGCGCCGCGTGCCAACCCCTTCCCGCATCAAGCGTGCGCCGGGCCGCTCTCGACGGCCGCTCAAGCCGGTGAGCTCCATCGCTGCGCTGCTGGAGCGCATCGAGGTGGGGCCGCGTCCGCGGGTGCTGGTGGTGGGCGATCTGGTGGCCGATCGCTACGTGTTCGGACGGACGGATCGCATCTCGCGCGAGGCGCCGGTGCTCATCGTGCGGCACGAGCGCGAAGAGGTGCGGCTGGGCGGCGCAGCGAACGCGGCGTGGAACGTGGCCGTGCTCGGCGCGCAGGTCACGGCGCTGGGCGTGCTCGGCGACGACGAGATGGGCGCCAAGCTCGAGCACCTCTGCGCCCAGAGCGGAATCGCGCTCTCCGCGATTCGCGATCCCGCGCTGCAGACGGAGTCGAAGACACGCATCCTCGCGGGCGGCGTGAACACCTCGCGCCAGCAGATGCTCCGGCTCGATCGCGGTCAGGAAGGCGAGCTCCCTGCGCACGTGCGCGCACGCGTGGCGGAGACGCTCGAGGATCTCGCCGCGCGCCACGACGCCGTGCTGGTGAGCGACTACGGCGCGGGCGTGCTCGGCCCGGAGACGATCGCTGCCGCGTGCCAGGCCGCACGCGCCATCCCGGTGACGGTGGACTCGCGCTACCAGCTGCACGCCTTTCGCGGCGTCACGGTGGCCAAGCCCAACGAGCCCGAGCTCGCCGCGGCCACCCAGCTTCCGATTGGCACGGCCGCGCAGGTGGAGAAGGCCGCGCGCGCGCTGGTGCGAAACCTCGCGTGTGAAGCGGCGCTGGTCACGCGCGGTCGCGAGGGCATGGTGCTCTGCACGGCCACCGGCTCGGAGCACCTGGCGCCGCACGGCGCGCGCGACGCGGTGGACGTCACCGGCGCGGGCGACTCGGTCATCGCCACATTCACCACGTTCCTCGCGGCGGGCGGCGCGCTCACCACGGCGGCGCGGCTGGCGAACGTTGCGGGTGGTCTGGTGGTGCAGAAGCCGGGTACCGCCGCGGTGACGCTCACCGAGCTGCGGCACGCGCTGGAGTAGGGCATGGGCGAGCGGCTCAGCCTCGACGAAGCGAAGAAGCGTGTCGAAGCAGCGCGCGCTGCGGGCAAGAAGATCGCGCTCGCGAACGGCGTCTTCGATCTCTTGCACGTGGGCCACCTCCGCTATCTGCAAGGCGCCCGCGCGCTCGGCGACGTGCTTGTCGTTGCGCTCAACTCCGACGCCAGCACGCGCGCGCTCAAGGGCGAAGGGCGCCCGGTGATTCCGGAGAGCGAGCGCGCCGAGCTCCTCTGTGCGCTCAACTGCGTGGACATGGTTGTGCTCTTCGACGAGCCCAACGTGCGCGCCATCATCCGCGCGCTCAAGCCAGAGGTGCAGGTGAAGGGCACCGACTACACGCCCGACAACATCCCCGAGCGCGACGAGGTCATGGCCTACGGCGGCCGGGTGGCCGTGGCTGGCGATCCCAAGGACCACTCGACCACGGAGCTGGTCAAGAAGCTGGGCAAATAGAATTGAATTGACTGGCTCATTGTTATATGGTAACGTGCAATTAAATATTGAGAGTTGTGTCGGCGGTCGGTAGAGATCGTGAAGCGCAAGCAAGCGCTCACGGGGCTCCCGACATGACCATCCAGACGAAATCGATTGCTTATCGCGACGGCGACGTCGCCCTCACCGGCCACCTGGCCTGGGACGGCGCGGGCGCGTCGAAGCGCCCGGGAATCCTGGTCGTGCACGGTGGCGCAGGGCTCGATTCCCACGCGAAGAGCCGCACGGAGAAGTTCGCTGCCATGGGCTTCGTGGCTCTCGCCTGCGACATGTTCGGGGACGGGGTCGCCGGCGAGCGGCAGCGCGTGATGGCGAAGATCATGGAGCTGCGCAGCGATCGAGCGAAGCTTTGCAATCGGGCGCTCGCAGGCATCGACGTGCTGCGTGCACACCCGAGCGTGGATGGCCGCGTCGCCGCGGTCGGCTACTGCTTTGGCGGGATGAGCGTGCTGGAGCTTGCTCGGTCCGGCGCGGACGTGCTCGGCGTGGTGAGCGTCCACGGCAGCCTGGAGACATCGAAGCCGGCTGAGACCGGCGCGGTGAAGGCGAAGATCCTCGTGTGCCATGGCGCGTTGGATCCGCACGTGCCGCTCGCGCAGGTGAGCGCGTTCATGGAGGAGATGAATCGTGCGACGGTCGACTGGCAGCTCATCGCCTACGGCGGCGCGGTGCACGGGTTCACCCACAACGGACCGCCCTCGACGACGCCCGGCGTGGCCTACCACGCACCGACCGACGCCCGGTCCACACAGGCGATCCGCGACTTCTTCGGCGAGCTCTTCGGGGCGCCCTGAAATTTCCCGGCCGAGCGCGCGTTGAGAGGAAGCAGCGGAGCGAGCGCCCGCTTCACGTGTGCCCTCAATCCAGCGCCAAACCGCTGTAGGATCCGCGCGTGCTCGCCATCGAAGCCAAGGGGCTCACCAAGATCTATCGGGGCCTCTTCGGCAAGGGGCACCAGGCGCTTCACGGCATCGACCTCGAGCTCGCGGCGGGCGCGGCGTTCGGCCTCATCGGCCCCAACGGCGCGGGCAAGACCACGTTCATCAAGGTGATGCTCGGCGTGGTGCGCCCCAACGACGGCACCGTCCGCGTGCTGGGGGGCGAGCCCGAAGATCCCGCGATCCGCGCGCGCATCGGCTACATGCCCGAGCGCTTGCACCTGCCCGCTTCGCTGATTCCGCGCGCGTTCCTGGCGTCGGTCGCGCGGCTGAAGGGGCTCTCGCTTTCGTCGGCGCAGCTCGACACGGCCGTCGCGCGCGTGGGCCTGGCGGACGACGCGCACCGTCGCATTGGTGGATTTTCGAAGGGCATGCGCCAGCGCCTGGGACTCGCGGCCGCGATGCTCGGCGAGCCGGAGTTGCTCATCCTCGATGAGCCCACCGACGGCGTGGATCCGCTCGGGCGCGTGGAGATCCGCAAGCTGCTCGCCGAGGAACGGCGCCGTGGCGCGACGCTGTTTCTCAACTCGCACCTGCTCGCGGAGACGGAGCGCGTGTGCGATCGCGTGGGCATCCTGCACGCGGGGCGCATCGTGCGGCAGGGCGCGCTCGACGAGCTCTTGAGCTCCAAGACGCGCTATCGCGTCCGCTTCGCGGAAGGCGCAGACGAGGCTGCGCTCACGCCGCGCGGGTTCCGTCGCGAGGGCGATCACTTCGTCATCGAGGCGCAGGATCCGGCGGCGCTCAACGCTGCGCTCGACGGCGCGCGCCAGAGCGGCGCATTGATCGTCGAGGTCTCCGCAGATCGCCGCGACCTCGAGGAAGTGATGGCCGACGCGGTGGGCACGCCCGCCGCGCCCGCTGCCGCGAAGCAGGAGGCCGCATGAGCGCGCAGGCGCCCATGCCCGGCCGCGCGGTGTTCGGCGTCGCCGCGGACCTCTTGCGCGAGGCCGCGAGCCGGATGTGGTTCCTCGCGCTCGGCGGCGCGGTAACGGCCATCCTGGCCGGCCTGGGGTTCTCCCTGCGCCTCGATGTGGTCGACGGCGCGCTCGCGGCCACCCGCTTCTTCGGCAAGTCGGTGCACACCGACATCGCGAGCGTCGACGTGGTGCTGCGCTCCGTCTACGAAGCGACCGCGTACCTCATCTTCTACGGCGGCATGATCTTCGGAATCCTGGCGTGCGCGGACTTCGCGCCCAGCCTGCTCTCCCCCGGCCGCATCGAGCACCTGCTCTCGCTGCCCGTGCGCCGCTGGGAGCTGCTCCTGGGCACGTTCCTGGGCGTGCTCACCATCGCCCTCTGCGGAGCGCTCTACGGCGCGGGCGGGCTCTCGGTGATCCTCGGCGTGAAGACCGGCTCCTGGACGCTGCGACCGATGGCCGCCGCCGCGCTCGCGGGCGCGTCGTTCGCAGGCATCTATGCGGTGATGCTCACCGTGGCCGTGTTCGTGCGGAGCGCGTCGATGTCGGCGGCCGTGGGAGGGCTGCTCTTCACGCTGGGCATCGTGGCCTCGTACCGACAGAAGATCGCGCCCATGTTCGAGCCTGGCGTCGCGCGCGAGAGCTTCAAGGCGCTCACCGCCGTGCTGCCCCGCATCGCCACCCTGGCCGATACCGCTGCCAGCATCGCCGGCGAAGGCAAGGTGGATCAGCCCGCGCTGGGCAGCCTGTTGCTGGGCCTGGCGCTCTTCGCTGCCGCGGTGCTCGCCCTCGGCATCTGGCGCTTCGACCAGAAGGATTTTTAGATGTATCGCGATATGTCACGACTTCAGGAGCTCCCGTGAAGCGCCGCAGCCGCTGGCCGATCCTGGTGGTGGTGGCGCTGCTCCTGGGCGCGGCGGCCTGGCTCATGGGGCGCGGCGATCCGCCGGAGCACACCGCGGCCGTGGAGAAGCTCAAGTTCCCGGAGCGGCTGCGGCCGGCGGAGTACCAGCGCCTGCAGAAGCGGCAGACGCTGCGGCCCGAGGTCGCGGAGGCGATCGCCAAGGCCAACCAGCGGCCGCCGCCGAAGGCCCGCGATCCGCTGCTCGCCGCCCTGCCTTCGCCGGGGCCGGGACGGACGGCGGTGGTCTTCGAGGCGAACGCGCTCCGCAACTCGCCCGTGGGAGAGCTGCTCCTCGATTGCATGCGCGCGCGCAGCCCCAGCGACGATCCGTTCGCCTACTTCAAGAGCTCCACGGGCATCGATCCCCTCAAGGACATCGACCGCGTGGCCATGCTCGACACGGGCGTGGTCGCCTCGGGCAACTTCCAGAACGCGAACTGGAAGGAGGTCTTCAAGGGCTCCACGCCGCCCGTGTCCTACGGCCAGCACGCGATGATCTTCACCCCGGCCGCGCGCTCGCCCGACGCGCCGCCCGCGAACAAGCGCGCGCCCCAGGCCGCGGCGGTTTGGAACAACGAGCTCATCATCTCCAGCAACAGCCTGGCGGATCTGCGGGCCACCATCGACAAGCTCGAGGGCCGCGCGGATCCGGGGCCGTCGATCCTCTCCGACGACGAGAGCTACGGCGAGGTGTACGGCGTGCTCGCGCCGCAAGATCTGGCGGACATGCTGGGCTCGAGCCAGAAGGAGCTCGCCGACAAGGTGCTGGAGGCCGCGCAGCAGGTGAAGCTGCACGTCGACGCGCAGAACGACGTGGCAATGGTGGCCGACTTCACCGGCCCCGACGGCGACAAGATCACCGACCTGGGCAAGACGCTCGGCGGCGTGCTCTCGCTGGGGCGGCTGAAGGCGCAGTCCGACGGCGACCAGGACATGGCGGATCTCCTCGACCTCGCGCGCGTGGTGCCCGAGGACGGCCACTTCCGCGCCAAGCTCGCGCTGCCCATGGACTTCCTGCAGCAGAAGCTGGCCTGGTGTCGCGACCACACCGACGGCGGCGCGAGCGAGAAGCCCGCCCCCGCGACTGCGCCCGCACCGGCCCCCGCGCCCGCGGCGCCTGCGCCCACCGCGGATCCGA
Organism: Deltaproteobacteria bacterium; assembly: GCA_018266075.1. Classification (GTDB taxonomy): domain Bacteria; phylum Myxococcota; class Myxococcia; order Myxococcales; family SZAS-1; genus SZAS-1. The sequence goes on from JAFEBB010000026.1 coordinate 81,791, forward strand.
ACGCGAACGGATCCACCGGCACCTGATGCGGCTCTCGGATCAGCTGCGCACCCTCGACGCGGAGTCGCTGCGGGTGGCGAAGGAGAACGCCGCCCGGGGCCGACGCTTCAGCACGATCTCCGTGCTTCGCGTCCCCTGGGGATTTGCGAAGAGATATATCTTCAAGGCCGGCTTCCTCGATGGCGTGGATGGCTTCGTCGCGGCGGAGCTCGGGGCCATGGAAGATCTGCTCCAGGACGCGCGCTTGCTCGAGCTCGAAGAGAAGCAGGACTGAATGCGCGCGCTCTTTCTCACCAACGAGCGCGGCCTGCGCGGCGGCGAGAAGCAGCTCTCGCTGCTCGCGGACGGCTTGCGCGCTCGCGGTTGGGAGCTGGTGCTCGGCGCGCCGTCGGGGGCGAAGCTGGCCGAGGGCTGGCGCGGCCCGGTGGTCGCGATTCCCATGGCCAACAACGTGGATCCGCGCGGCGTGCTCGCCATCCGCAAGGCCATCCACGCGCATGCGCCCGACGTGATCCACGCGTTCACCGCGCGCGCCCACGCCCTGGCGCGGCTCGCGCGTGCGCAGCCTTTGATCGTCACGCGGGCGGTTTCGTTTCGCGCGGGCAAGGGCGCGCTGGGGCGAATCAAGTACAAGCGGGGCGTGGAGCGGTTCATCGCGGTGTCGCAGGCCGTGGCGAAGCAGCTCGAGCTCGCGGGCGCGGATCCGCAGCGGATCCGCGTGGTGCCCGTGGGCGTGCCAGCCGTCGTCGCGGATCCGAGCGCGCGGCTCCGTCCCGATGCGCCGTTCGTGATCGCCGCCGCAGGCGCGCTCGAGCCTGCGAAGGGCTTCGACGTGCTGCTGCACGCGCTCGTCGATCTTCCGGGAACGACGCTGCTGCTCGCCGGCGAAGGCGACGATCGCGCGGAGCTCGAGGCGCTCGCGAAGAAGCTGGGCATTTCACAGCGCGTGAGGTTCCTCGGCTGGCTGAGCGGGCTGAGTGGTTTGCTCGGCGCCGCGGATGCGTTCGTGATGTCGAGCCGCAGCGAGGGAATGCCGATGGCGCTCATCGAGGCCATGAGTGCGGGCGTGCCGGTGGTGGCGACGCGGGTCGGCGGTATTCCGGAAGTCGTCGACGACGGACAGGACGGCCTGCTGGTGCCCGCCGAAGATGCGTCCGCGCTCGCGAACGCGATTCGCCGAATTGCCGACGACCGCTCGCTCGGCCGAGAGCTGGGCAAGCGGGGCGTCGAGAAGGCGAAACGCTTCGCGCCCGAAACGATGGCCCTGCGGACCGAGGAGGTGTATTCCGAAATCCTCGCGCCGCGACGGAGAGCTTCACCGTGAAAGTCCTGATGATGCTCGCGAGCTCGTCGGTCACCGGGCCGGCGGAGCTCATGCTGAACGACGCCGCTGCGCTCCGCGCGGCCGGCCACACCGTGCACCTGGCCTGCGACACGCGCCGGCCGGGAAACCTGGTCGAGACCATCAAGGCCCAGGGCTTCCCGCTCGCGGAGGAGCTCATCCTCTGCCAGAGCCCGGGTGCGGTGGAGGTGTGGAAGGACATCCGCGCGCTGCGCCAGCGCATCCGCAACGAGAGCTACGACCTCATCCACTGCCGCTTCAGCCACGACCACCTCATCGCGCTCTTCTCGGCGCCGCGGCTGACGCGCGTGGTGCGCACCGCGGAGATCGCGCGCGCGCTGCGGCCCGGGCGGACACGGAGCCTCGCGTTCCGGCGCTCGGATGGCGTCATCGCCTCGTGCGTGAGCTACGCGAACATCCTCGAGCGCGAGCACCGCGTGGCCAAGGAGCGGGTGGCGGTGCTGCCCGGCTCGGTGGACGCCAAGCGCTTCTCGCCCGCGCGAAACGTGGCGTTGCGCCAGGAGCTGGGCGTCGCTGCCGAGGCGCCGGTGGCGGGCATCGTGAGCCGCATCAAGAGCGACCGGATGCATGACCAGCTGGTGCGCGCGTTCCGCGAGGTGAAGGCCGCGGTGCCCGAGGCGCGCTTCTTGATCATCGGCCGCGGCGAGTACGAGCCCGAGCTGCGCGGCGTGGTGAGCTCGCTGGGCCTCGACGGCACCGTGCTCTTTGCCGGCTACCGCGCGGGCGAGCAGCTGCCCGAGGCGTACCGGGCGCTGGACGTGATGTGCTGGCTCGCCGAGGGCAACGACGGCACCTGCCGGGCGGTGCTCGAGGCCATGGCCAGCGGCCTGCCGGTGGTGGGCTGCAAGACGGGCGCGATCGCCGAGGCCATCGTGGAGGGCGAGACCGGCCACCTCATCGAGCCCGGCGACGAGCGCAGCCTGGCCCGCGCGCTGATCGATCTGCTCGCGGATCTGCCGCGCGCGCGCACCAAGGGCGCCGCCGGACGCGAGCGCGCGACCACCGTGTTCGCGCCCGCGCGCCGAGACACCGCGCTCGCGGCGTTCTACCAGCGCGTGCTGGAGATGCCGCCCGTTCGCGGATGAAGAAACAGTTCCTGGTTCCTGGTTCCTGGTTCCTGGCGGTCGCGCTCTTCGCCTGCACGCACGGGGCCGTGAGGCCGGATCCGGCTGGATCTGTGGATGCCGGAAACGTTGACGCGGGCGTGGATCCCTCGGCCCACGCGGCCCTGCTCGCAGCCGCGATTGCCGAGGAGCGACACCTCGCGCTGCAAAAGCCCGTCCCGGTCGTCGTGGATTCCACCGACGTCTTTCGCGAGGCATTTCGGAAGAAGAGCGCCCGCGAGTCGAAGCTCTCGGGCGCCGATCGCGAGGATCTCGAGCCGGAGTGGGTGGCGTTCGGCTTCGTGGCGCCGGCGGGAAGCGCGCCCGATGCCGGTGTGGCCGCGGATCAGGTCGCCGAGGTCGCGAGCGGCGTGCTCGATGAGCAGATCGCCGGCTACTACGACGAGTTCGAGCACCGCATGCACCTGCCGGCGGAGATGCCGACGAGCGTCACGGGCGGCGTCGATCCCAGCTTGAAGGGGCCGGTGCAGGAGTTCCTCGTGGCGCACGAGCTCGAGCACGCGCTGCAGGACCAGCACTTCGGCTTCGAGCGCCTCACCCGGCTGCCCGCAGCCACCGAGGCGCGGCTGTGCACAAACGCCGTCTACGAGGGCGACGCCATGCTTGCGGGCCTGGTGCACCTCGCCAACCAGCTCGGCGTGCAGCCCGGCCGCATGCTCGAGGCGACCGATCGGCAGCTCTCGAAGGGCCGGCTCCAGGGCTCGGGAAAACAGCTCGAGAGCGCGCCGCCGGTGCTGCGCGAGCGGCTCTTGTTTCCGTACGCGGCCGGCTTGCACCTGGCGATCGCGCTCTATCGCACCGGCGGCTGGCCGCTCGTCGACGCGCTCTTCGCGCACCCGCCGCAGACCGAGGCGCAGCTGCTGCATCCGGAGAAGTACGTCGCGGGCGTGGGCGCGGTGCCGGTGGCGGTTCCGAGCGTGCCCCAGGGACAGCGCGCGGTCGCGAGCGGCTCGCTGGGCGAGCTCGGCACCATGACCGTGCTCCTCGAGAGCGGGCACGCCGAGGTCGCACGACGGGGGGCGAATGGCTGGGCCGGCGACGCGTTCTTGATCTCCGCGCCCGACGGCAGCAAGCGGCTGACGCTCCAGTGGGTCACCACCTGGGACTCGGAAGAGGACGCTGAGCGCTTTCTGGGGCTGGTGAACAGGGTCGTGCGCGGCGGGTGGACCGACGGGCCCGAACACCCCAAGAGCTGGACCATTCGCGGGCCCGCGAGCGCCGTTCGGGCGGGCAAGACGGTGATCGTGGTTCGCGACATGGCAGGCGCCGAGCTGACGCGGCGAACGCCCGAGCTCATGACCCTGGTCGGTCCCAAGCCGCCCGACGCCCCGCCGCTGGGAAAGCTCACCCTCGCGGGTCCCACGGTCACCGGCCAGGTGTTGCCCGACGGCGCCTACGGCAGCGAGCCCTGGGCGCTCTACGTGCCCACGCCGCCGGGCTTCATCGCCATCGCCGAGCCGCAGCAGGCGCCGGGGATCCTGCTCATGGTTGCGCGCGGCAAGCCGTTCGCGGCGGGCTCGTTCGGCGTGCTCTCGCGGCCGTTCAGCCTCGCGCTCGCGCAGCAGACGTTCGACATGGCCGAGCATCGCGAGAAGAACCCCAAGCGCGTGGGCGAAGGCTCGGTGACGCTCGCGGGCGCGCGCGGCTGGCAGCGAACGCTGGTGGTTGATGACCGGAGGGTCCAGACGCTTGTGGTCCCCGCGTGCGGCGGCGCGCAGGCCTTCGTGTTCCAGCTCAGCTTCGAGCAGCCCGCGGACGAGCCGCTCCTGCGCGACTGGCTCGAGTCCTTCGCCAACAAGGCCGACGCGCCGGCGTGCCCGCGGTAGGAGCCCTTGCTCCGCTCGGCGAAAGTTGGTTTGGTGCGCGACATGGCCCTGGCGAAAGAGCTGAAGGAGATCCTCGTCTGCCCGAAGTGCAAGGGCGAGCTCGACTTCCGCGAGCCCGAGAAGCAGGTGGTCTGTCCCTCGTGCCGGCTGGCGTTCCCCATCGTCGACGACATCCCCTGGATGCTGCTCGAGGAAGCCCAGCCGCTCCGCTCGTAGACCCTGCGCGTGGCCACGCTCCCTGCACACCCCTCGCGGACGGTGGTCGTGCAGACCGCTTTTCTCGGCGACGTGGTCTTCACCGCGCCGCTGGTGCGCGCGCTCAAGCGGCGCTTTCCGGCCACGCAGCTGACCCTGGTGGTCGCGCCGCGCGGCGAGGCGATTGCGAAGCACCTGCCCGGCGTGGATTCGGTGGTGGTGCTCGACAAGCGCGGCGCGCATCGCTCGCTCGCGGCGACGTGGCGCTTCGGCAAGTCGCTGCAGGCGGACCTGGTGGTCGTGCCGCATCCGTCGACGCGCTCGGCGCTGCTCGCGGCGGCGATTCCGGGCGCGTTCAAGGTCGGGCCGAGCTCGTTTCCGCAGCGGCTGGCGTTCGATCTGCCGGTGGCGATGAACGCGCCCGAGTTCGTGCAGCGCATGCTGGGCATGGCTCGCGCGATCGGCGCGGAGAGCACGCCGGATCTGCACCTGCGGCTCTCGGACGACGAGCTCCAGCGTGGGCGCGAGCTGCTCGGATCCGGTCGATTCGCGGCGGCGGTGGTGGGGTCCGAGTGGGCCACCAAGCGGCTGCCGCCCGAGACCTGGGCCGAGGTGCTCGACGGCCTCGTCGAGCGCGGGCTGACGCCGGTGCTGCTGGGCGCGCCCAGGGAGAAAGCGCTGTCGGACGCGGTGCTGGCCGCATCGAGCAAGCGCGGCGCGTACCGCGACTTCGTGGGCAACTCCATCGAGGAGTCGCTGTCGCTCCTGGCGGCGTCGACGGTCGTTCTCGGCGGCGACACGGGCCTGCTCCACGCGGCGCGTGCCCTCGGCGTTCCGGCGATCGTGTTCTTCGGGCCGACGGATCCCCAAGCGCACGTCTGGGAACCTGCGAGCGAGGTGGTGTCGCAGAAGCTCGCATGCCAGCCGTGCCACGCGCACGGGCCGCCGGTGTGTCCCCTGGGGCATCACGATTGTCTCGCCAAGCTGCCCGCCGAGAAGCTGCTCGCGGCCGTTCAAGGGCGGCTGCGGTGAGCGGGCTTCGTGGATTGGGTCGGTGGATGCTGGAGCTGCTGGTGCGGCTGGTGTACTGGCCGGGGCCAGGCGGTCCGGTCGATCTCGCGAGCATCCGACGCGTGCTGGTGATCCGGCCGGATCCGCGCGTGGGAAACGTGCTGCTGACCGTGCCGCTCTTGCGCGCGCTGGCCGCGGGAATGCCGAACGCCAAGGTCGATGTGCTTGTGGCCTCGGGGAAAGAGCGGCTCGTGGAGGGCCTGCCGTTCGTTAACCAGATTGTTTCGTTCAACAAGCAGAACTTCTTCAGGCGGCCCTGGCGGTTCTGGCGGCTGATTCGAGGGCTGCGCGGGTACGACGTGGCCATCGAGGCGGGGCACTTCCACGCGTTCTCGTTCACGGCGGGCTGGCTCACGCGGGCCACGCGCGCGCGGGTGCGGATTGGGCACGATCGCGGGCTGGCCTCTCGCTTCCTCACGCATCCCGTGACCCACGATCCCGCGCGCGTGAACGACGTGGAGGCTAAGCTGGAGCTGCTCGGGCCGCTGGGCATTCCGGCGGCGGGGACGCAACTCGAGACGCCGCTCGGTCGCGAGGGCGAGCGCACTTTGAAGCTGCTCACCGACGGCCTGCCCAAGCAGCGCTTCGCGGCGCTGAACCTCGGCGCGCGCAAGGCCGACCACCGCTGGCCGGCGGAGAAGTTTGGCGAGCTGGCGTCGAAGCTGCGCGCGCGCGGGCTGGTGCCGCTCTTGCTCTGGGGGCCAGGCGAGGAGGCGCTCTGCGACGCGGCGATCGCGGCGAGTCGTGGCGCAGCGGTCAAAGGCCCGCCGACGGATCTCGAGGAGCTGGCGGCGACGTTCCGGGTGAGCGCGATCGCGGTAACGAACGACACCGGGCCGATGCACCTCGCGTGTGCCGTGGGCGCGAAGGTGGTGGCGGTGTTCATGTCCGAGGACGCCGAGCGCTGGGCGCACCCCGGGCCGCGCTTTGCCGGCGTCAAGGTGCGCGCGTCGGCCGATCCGGTCGCGGCCGTCGACGAGGCTGTCGGCAGGTTGCTCGACTCGTAGCTGCTTGACGCGCGGCACGCCGGCGCGTATCGACGCACGCCATGATTCGCTCCATGACGGGCTTTGGCTCGGGGCACGCGAAGGCGGGCGAGGAGGAGATCTCCGTCGAGATCCGCTCCGTGAACGCCAAGTTCTGCGAGGTGAAGGTCCGCCTCCCGCGCGAGCTGAATGCGCTCGAAAACGACGTCACCAAGCAGGTGAAGGCCAGGCTCCAGCGAGGCGGCATCGAGGTCAGCATTCGGCGCCTGGCCGGGGAGCGCGCCGCGGTGATGCCTCGCGTGGATCTCGCGCTCGCCCAGGAGTACGCCACCCTGCACATGCAGCTCGCCCACGAGCTCGAATTGCCCGTGGAGAAGCCCAGCGTGACGGCCATCCTCGCGGCCGAGGGCGTGCTCACCCTCGAGGAGCGCCCCACGGACATGGCCATGGCGGGCGAGGCCCTGCAAAAGGCCACCGAGGCCGCGCTGAACGAGCTGAGCAAGATGCGCGAGCGCGAGGGCAAGTCGCTCGCTGAAGATCTGCTCGCGCGCGCGTCGCACCTGCGCGAACACGGGACGGCGATCGGCAAGCAGGCGCCCAAGGTCGTCGCGATATATCGAGAGCGCTTGACCGCGCGGATGAAGGAGCTGCTGGGGGACGCGACCGTGGATCCCGCGCGCATCGCGCAGGAGGCCGCGCTCTTCGCCGACAAGGCCGACGTGGCCGAGGAGCTCACCCGGCTCACCTCGCACCTGGACCAGTTCGAGAAGCTGGTGCTCGGCGACGAGCCCGCGGGCCGGCGCATGGAGTTTTTGGTGCAGGAGATGATGCGCGAGGTGAACACCACCGGCAGCAAGAGCCCCAGCGCCGAAATCGCCAATGTCGTCGTGGAGTTGAAGGCCGAGCTGGAGCGCATCCGCGAGCAAGTCGCGAACGTGGAGTAGCCCGTGACGATGAATCCTGGATTGCTCCTGGTCCTCTCGGCGCCCTCGGGCGCGGGCAAGACCACGCTCGCGCACCGGCTGGTGCAGGCGCTGCCCGAGGCGGTGTTCAGCATCTCCGCGACCACCCGTCCGCCGCGCGGCGAGGAGCAGGACGGCCGCGACTACCATTTCCTCAGCCCCTGGCAATTCCAGGAGAAAATCGACCAGGGCGAGTTCGTGGAGTTCGCCGAGGTCTTCGGCTACCGCTACGGCACCCTGCACCAGACCCTGCAAAAAGCCCTCGACCAGGGCCAGGTGGCGATCTTCGACATCGACGTGCAGGGCGGCTCGACCATCAAGTCGAAATACCCAGGAGCTGTCACGGTTTTCATCTTCCCGCCGAGCATGGAAGAGCTCGAGCGCCGGCTCCGCGCGCGCAAGACCGACACCGACGAGGTGATCAGAAAGCGCCTGGCCGCTGCCCGCGAGGAGATGGTCCGCGGCCACGACTCGTACGACTACCTGATCGTGAACGACGACCTAAACCGCGCATTTGACGACCTTTTGGCAGTGATCCGGGCGGAGCGGCTGCGGCGCACGCGCGTCGACGTCTCGCGCACGTTCGCGTAGGTCCGCGAAATCGGATCAGAATTGCTTGACAGGCTACACGGGCGCACGTATACCCCCGCGAACCTGCAGCACAGCAGCACCGGCGGTACGGG
>JAFEBB010000027.1 GCA_018266075.1 Deltaproteobacteria bacterium
CGGGCGTGATGCAGCTCGCGAGGTCGAAGAGCATGAACTCCAGCACGTGCTCCTGGGCGGTGAGCGCGCCGCTCGAGCACTCGCTGGGGAAGTTGATGGAGGGATCCGTCGTCGCGTCGGTGACGTGGAAGTCGCTGAACAGCACGCGCCCGCACTGCTGGTCGGCCGGGGCGTTGAAGGGCGTGTTGAAGGTCATGTGCTCCACGGGCTTCGAGCCGCCCTGGGTCAGGTAGATCCACTGCTGGGTGGGGGCGATGACCGAGTCCACGTCCCAGCGCCACTGGTTGATGTTGATCTTTCCCGAGCCCTGCGACGTCGACGCGTGCACCACGTCCAGCCACTGCGAGAAGGCCTGGCCCTTGGGGAAGGTGGTGTCCAGCGTGCCCACGGCGGAGTTGCCGGTGCCCGCGTTCGGGTCCCAGTTCGCGGCGGACTGCCACGTCGTCGGCGAGTACAGCCAGGTGTAGCTGTAGTGCGTGGCGAAGACGCGCCCGCCCGCGTTCGCGTAGTTGAGGACGTTCTGCAGCTCGGTGGTGGTCTTGTCGTACTGGTCGCCCTCGCAGGCGAAGAGCGCGAGGTCGTACTGGTTGAGGGTGGCGGCGTTGTCCACGAGCGCGGTGCCGTCGGGCGTGCTGCTGTTGAGCGAGGCGCCAGGGCCGTCGCCGCCGGCCTCGGTGGGCGCGGTGTAGAACTGCACGCGGCCGCCGCCGCCGGGGTTGGTGAACTCCGCGTCGTCGATGCCGATCTTGCGGAGCACGCACTCCAGCGCGTCCACGCTGCCGGTCACCATCGCCGTGAGCGGAATGTCACCCTCGCTCTTGTTCTTGGGCAGGCGCGTGAGCGACGCGGGCAGGGGCGTGCTGGTGCAGGCGGGCACGTTGGAGATGGTCACCTGGCGGCGCCACCGGCCGAGCTGAATCACCAGCGGGATGTTGGCGCCCACGGGCATGTTGGTGAGCGTGAAGCTGCCGTCCGGGTTCGTGTTCGTGGCCACCAGCGGCTCGCCGGAGATCTGCTCGTCGCAGGTCAGGCAGGCCACGCCAGGCGTGAACGCGGCGACCGGGCCGTTCGGCACGTACACGAGCGCGTTGTAGAGCGGGTCCACGCCGTTCGGTGCGTACACCGTGCCCGTGACGCTCGTCGTGCCGCCGCCGGTGCAAACTTGTTGCTGCAGGCAGAGGTTGGTGCAGCTGAGGCCCGCGTCCGGCCGGTTCGAAGAGCCGCAGATGCTGGGGATGCCGCTGCCGCCGCAGATGTCCTGGCCGCTGCAGCTGCCGCAGTTCGCGGTCAGGCCGCCGCAGCCGTCGGACACCGGGCCGCAGTTCGCGCCCGCCGCCGCGCAGTCGCGCGGGGTGCACGACGCGTTGCCGCCGTCGACGTAGGTGCCGCTGCCGCACTTGTTCGGGCCGCCGCCGCCGCAGAAGTCGCTGCCGCTGCAGCTGCCGCAGTCGAGCACGCCGCCGCAGCCGTCCGACACCGCGCCGCAGTCGAGGCCCAGCGCCAGGCAGCTGGTGGGCGTGCAGTTGCCCGGGCCGCACCGGCTCGCGCCGCCGCCGCCGCAGAAGTCGCCGCCCGCGCAGTCGCCGCACTGGATGATCCCGCCGCAGCCGTCGCCGATGGGGCCGCAGTTGGCGTTGGCGCTCTGACAGGTGCGTAGGCCGCAGCCGCCGCCGTCCTGCCCGCCGGTGGTTCCGGTGCCGCTCCCCGTCGTGGTGCCGTTGGTGGAGCTGGTGTTGCCCGTGCCGCTGCCGGTGGTGTTGCCCGAGCTGTGGCCGGAGGAGCCGTTCGTGCCTGATGCGCCTGCAGCGCCGCTCGACGGATGGCTGGTGCCGCTGGTGGTGGAGGAGGAGCCGCAGCCAGACACGACGAGCAGGGCCGCGAGCCCACAGGCGAAAACGATATGTCGCATCCGGAAATCGTCCCGCGCCGGGAGCACGGCGTCAACGTAATCGCCAGGGGTGCGTTGACCCACATGCGGCTCGACGGTGGCGGAGCTGAAAATGCACAGCCCCATGCACTGCGATCGTCGTGAATCAGTGCAGCGGCGAGCGGGACTGCAACGTTTCTCTGCAATGCGGGCCGAGATGTCCGGTCGCAGTGTCGGTGTTGTGGATGGTGCCTTCGGCGTCCTGCATGAAGCAGCCGGGCTCGCTGCAGTGGTCGAGCCCCAGCGTGTGGCCCACCTCGTGGAGCGCGGTCATGCGCAACCTCCAGCGCAGCTGCTCCGGCGTGGACGATAGTTTGTGCTGAAAGCGATATGTCGAGAGCACGCAGCTCCGTCCGGGCAGCCGGCCCAGTCCGAAGACGCCCCAGTCGATGATCGGGCCCTTGGTCGTGGAGATGTCCTGGGTGGTCAGGCCGAGGATCTTGGTGTCCGGCGCGTCGAATTGATCCTCGAGCGCGTCCAGGATTCTCTCCGCCCGCCAGCGCTTGCGCGGCTCGTACCACGCCGACTTCGGCATCTCCGTGCGCTGGCCCAGCTGGACATCGACCTGGAGCTCTTCGCGCAGGTGCTCGGCGACGTCGTTCAGCAGCATGTCCGGAAAGTCGCCCAGGGGCACGAGCACCACGTGCGCGCGCACCGGCGTTCCGACGAGCGCGAGCGCGAGCAGCGGGGCGAGCATGGGCACCTCGAGATGCTACTCCGAGGCAGACACCAGGCGGCGTGCGGCAGTTCCCGGCAAGCGCAGTCGAAGGGCGCCGGCGAGCGCGTCGTGCAGCGCGTCGACGGCGGCCACGCTGCGCATGGGCCTGCTGCACGCGAGGCGCGCGCCGGAGCGCGTGATCGCGACGAGCTGGTGCCAGGTGCCGCCCGCGGGACGCGTGTACGGAATGGCGACGAGCGTCTGGATCGCGTCGGCGTCGATGACGTGGCCGGAACGGAACGCGGGCTTCACGGTGAGAAAGCCCGCGTCGGCCCAGACCTCGAACCAGGGCCAGCGCGCGATGACGGCGGTGCCCAGCGTCGAGAGTCGGAATTCGGGACGAACGCGCGGCGGCCGCTTGGGTTTCGGGGTGGGCGTTGCCGGCCGCGGCCGGGGTCGGGGAGGTCGCGTCGTCACCGGCCGCGGCCTGGAAACAATGGCGCGAACGGTCAGGACGGCGATCTGGATGAGCCCGACCAGCACCACCAGCGGCAAGATCGGACCGAGCAGGTAGGCGATGACGAAGATGGGCCCGCCCGGGCCACATGCGAGAAGGCCGTGTCCCATGTGCACCTCACGCCATCCCGAGCTCGCCAGTGATGGCGTCGTGCAGCGCGGTGAGTGACTCGCGGCGCTCGAGCTTCGGGCTGCAGCGCACGCGCTGGCCGCTGCGCGTGACCGCGAAGAGCGAGTAGCGGGTCATGCTTCGAGCTCCCGTCGTCTTGGCCTCGAAACGCAGGAGCGAGTCGACGTCGAACGACAGGCGTCGCCGGAAGAGCCGCTTCACCCAAAGCGTGTCCGCATCGACGCCGAGCTCGAACCCGGGCCACCGCGCGACGAGGTTGTCGCCCACCGTGAAGAGCCCGAACTCGGGGCGCGGGTGGGCTGGAAGCTTGGAGGCGGTGCCCGGCTCCCGCGAGGCCGCGAAGACGATCGCCATGAACCCCAGGAACAACCAGAGCGGCCAGCACGTCACCAGCACGATCATGCCCAAGACCACGATCTGCTCCCAGATCGGCGCGAACTTGAGCTCGCTCAACCCGCCGCACGCCAGCAGCAGCCCCATGTCGACCTCCTGCGCCGGACAGGGAGCATTCCCCGTGCCGGGCCGGAAGCCGGGCGGTTTCGGCAATTTGCGTGAGCAGAGCGGCGAACGTCCAACGCGCGCGTGCGAGGTTGGTCAGGGCCGGACGAGGAGGTAGCCGGAGCGGTCGATGGCGACCTGGTAGTCGCCGCCGTCCGGCGCGCCGGGCACGAAGCCGACCACGCGCACGTCGCGCCACACGCGCGTGCCTGCGCCGGTCACATCGCCTGCCCAGAGGCCTTCCGCGCCGGCCGCGAGCACGTTGCCGGCGCCGTTCGCGGCGAGCGCCATCGGCGACGCGACCACCGTGCCGGCCACGCTCCAGCCTGCGTCGCCATAGACCCAGAGCTCGGCGCCATCGTCGGTGGCGAGCGGTATGGGGCCGAACGCGGTCGCCGTCACCAATCCATTCGTTGGAATCGAAGGGAGCTGGTTCGAGCCCAGCCACGACGTCCCGTCGATCGTGGCGCCGAAGGGCACGCCCTGGTCGCTCACCGCCATGAAGTCGAGCGCGCCCGCGTGGATGACCGTGGGCACGTCGTACCAGCCGCCGTCGCGCGGGTACTGCTGCACGCCCGCGGCGCTGAGCGTGTACAGGTGGCTGGGATCCGCGCTGCCCTGGCCAATCGCGCTGACGCCGCTGGGCACGAGCACGCCGCCGTCGGGAAGCGCGTAGGTCGCCCCGAGCTGCGGGCCGCAGGTGACCGAGCCCGCGTCGCCGTCGAGCAGGCAGATCATGTCGCTCGACGCCGTCGCGCCCGAGTAGTTCTGCGCGCGCGGATCGGCGATGCCGAACGTGCCGCCGGTGAAGCGGAGCTGAGCGAGGTCGACGGTCTCCGCGACCTCGCCGACGCCCGCGAGCAGCGCCTGGCCATTTCCGAGCGGCGCGATGGTGCGGATGTTCGCGAACGAGCCGGCCTGCGCCCAGATGCGGAAGTCGGCCGGGCGCACCACGCAGCTCGCGCTCGGGTTGCCGGGGAGGGTGGCGCAGACGAAGCCGCCGTCGAAGCAGGGCGGCGTGGAGAACGCGTCGCCGCCGCAGAGCGTGGCGCAGGTGGTCTCCTGGCCGTCGTCCAGGCAGAGGCCGTTGGCGCAGTCGCCCAGGCCCGCGCCGCACGACGAAGACGGCGGCAAGTCGCCCAGCGGCGCCATGCACTCCTTGGTGCACGGGCAGCCCGAGCCGTCGCGGACGATGGCGCACACGTCGCCGAACACGCAGTCCGAATCGCTGTTGCAGAAGCGCTGGGTCGCAGGGGGATCCACGCAGTACGAGCCGCTCGGCACCGTGCCGTTGCCCTCGGTGACGCGACAGATGCCCGAGCTGCCGCAGGCCCAATCGGCCTCGCAGCAGCTCGGCGGGCACGCGCCGCCGTCGAACCACACGCAGCCCGCAGGCGTCGGACAGGCGTCTTGGAACGTGGCCGTGATCGTGAGGTTGCCCGTGACGTCGACGTTGCAGGGGTTGTCCACGCACGACACGCCGCTCCAGCCCAGGAAGGTGCCGCTGCCCTCGGGCGTCGCGTTGAGCTCGAGCGCCGTCCCCGAGGGGAAGGTGACCGAGCAGGTGTTCGAGGTGTTCGCGCCGCAGTCGAGGCCCACGGGCACCGAGTGCACCTCGCCCGCGCCGACGATGGTCACCGCCACGATGAAGCTGTTTCCGCCCGATGAGCCGCCGGTCGCGCCCGTGCTGGTCGAGCCGCTCGACGAGCCGCTGGAGCCGCCCGCGAGGACGGTGATCTGCGCGATACCGACCGCGCTGCCGGCGTGAGCTTCGACGGTGCCGCTGCCGGGCGCGAGGCCGGTGACCTGGCCGTCGGGGCTGACGCTGAAGAGGGTCGGCGCGTCGGACTGCCAGGTGGGCGTGGCGCCGACGTCGTTGCCGCAGGCATCGCGAGCCTGCGCGGACAGCGGCCGGGTCTGGCCGACGGTGAGCGAGAGCGCGTTGGGCTGCACGATCACCGACGCCGCGCTTCCGCCGCAGTGGGTGCCGGTCGTCCCCGTGCCGGAGGAACCGGAGCCCGAGGTGCCGCCCGACGAACAGCCGGCGAGGATCACGAGCCCCGCCGCGATGATGACGCGCATCCCGCCTCCTGCAGCCCGCCGCCGGCCACTGCTTCGAGGCTAACAAAAAATCGGTCAATAGACCCACGGCCCCAGGTCGGGTGCGCCGCCCGCCGCCGCCCGCAGCGCTTCGAGCGCCTGGGGGTAGTCGAGCGCGTCCGCCTCGTCGCGCAGCGCGTTCGTCGACCAGCTCCGCCACGACTGCAGCGTCGCCACGTGCTTGCCGAGCTCGGTGTGCACGCTCCCCACGATCACCAGCAGCCGCTGCTCGAGCGCCTCCTTGGACTTGGCGTCGTAGCCGGGCGCGTCGCCGCGGACGAGCCCTCCGCGCTCCACCTGGGTGAGCAGCGTCCGCGATCTCGTCGACAAGCCCGCGAGCGCGCGCCGCCGGCGCTCGGAGTCCATCACCACCCGATAGAGCACGGGCCAGAGCGCGCGGTGCACGAAGGTCACCTTGCCCTCCACGAGCTTCACCGCGAGCACCTCGGGCGACTCGAGGAGCTGCTGGGAGAGCCGGTAGATCTTCTTGCCCTGCGCGTGGCCGCACCAGCTGCCTTCGACAGGCTTGCCCACGACCGCCACCACGAGCGACGGCAGCTCGCCCGCGGGCACCACCGTGACCACGCCCGAGCGCCGAACGAGCTCGAGCGCGTCGCGCGGGGTCTTCACGCGGAAGAGCCTCGGTCGGGAAGTCGACATGCCGCGAGCTTGGTCGGGCGTGGCGGCCGCCGCAAGGTGCAAGCCCTTCACCAGCGCGCGGAGCGTGGCCACCCTTGCGCAAGGGGACGGGCGGCCATGGGTGGACGATCTCGATACTTGGCGCTGGTGGCTGCGCTCGCGCTCGCGCCGGCGGTCGCGCGCGCGGACTACCCGCATGGCCCCGGCCTCGCGCCGCAGGAGAGCGCCAAGCTCGGGCCGGTGGAGGTCTGCAACGAGATGCTCGCCGCGTCGCGCGTGGGCGACATCGACGCGCTCGTGGCGCGGACGACGATCTACGCGCGCCAGAAGATCTCCTCGTTCGACAGGCTGCTCATCCGGCTGGGGCACTCGCGGCTCGCCGAGTCGCGCTGCGTGAAGACCACGGAGGAGAAGGGCGATCAGGCGATGGTCTGGGTGTACGCGCCGAACGGGCACTCCGCGAACATGCCCTTCCTGCGCGAGGAGGGCGTGTGGCGCTTCGACCAGCAGCGCTGGGAGGCGCTCCGTCACCAGGGCAAGGCGCCCAAGCCGTGAGCCCATGAATCCGACGCACCTCGCCGGGCTGACGTTCCTCGCCGTCTTCAGCACCCTCGTCGTTCCCGTGCCGGAGGAGCTCGCGCTGCTGGGCGCGGGCTTCGTGTCGCGCAACGGGCAGCTCCCGTTTCCGCTCGCGTTCGGGATGGCGTTTCTGGGAGTGGCCGGCGGCGACGCGGTCACCTTCTTCACCTCGCGGCTCTTCCTGCCCCGGCTGCTGCGCACGCCGTTTGGCGAGCGACTGGTGAACCCCCGCTTGCGCACCTGGGCGGAGCAGCTCGTGGCGCGCAATGGCACCCGGACGGTGGTGCTCGCGCGGTTTCTCGTCGGACTGCGCGGGCCGGTCTACGTGGCGCTGGGGGCGTCGCCGATTCCAGCCAAGCGGTTCCTGATCGTGAACCTCATCGCCGGCGTGATCGAAGTGGGCGCGCTCGTGGCGCTCGGCTGGATGCTCGGTCCGAGCGAACGGACCCTGCACAGCGTTCGCGAGGTGGAGCTCGGCGTGGCCGTCGTGGTGGCGCTGAGCATCGCGGTGCCCGTGCTCGCGCGGCGGATCATCGAGCGTCGGGCGGCTGCGTAATCCGACGAGTGCTTGTCCAAGATTGCGAGAAACCTTGGCGTTCGCGTGGCCGATAACGACCGGACGCGGAGGCTCGCATGCGCTTGCGCTGGGCGTCGGTCATCACCTTGTCGGGATGTCTGGGCTGCGTGGCCGAGGTCCTTCCGCCGGAGAGCTCCGCGACCGGCTCCGGAACCACCACGGGCAAGCACGCGACGAGCGCGAGCACCGGCACGACCGCATCGGCGACGTCGACTTCGACCAGCACGGGCACGAGCGGCACCTCGACGAACACGTCCACCGCGAGCAGCACCACCTCGAGCGGCACGACGACGAGCACCAGCACCAGCGCGTCGACGACCAGCACGGGCTCTGGCACGACCACCTCGACCACGACCGGGTCCTCGACGACCACGGGCACGACCGGCGCGACCTGCAGTCCCGCGTGCGGCGACAACGCGCACTGCGAAGCGAGCCTCTGCGTGTGCGAGCCGGGCTTCACTCCGGGGACAAGCGGCTGCGAGCCCACGCCGGCCGGCGATCCGTCGACGCACAGCCAGGCCGACGTCTGCCAGCAGTGGACGCAGGGCCACGTGGAGAACGCGGCGCAGCCGTTCACGCCCGGCACCGCTCAGTGCGACCCCGGGACCATGTCGCCCGACGCGATGGACGACGCGCTCCGCCGCCTGAACATGTTTCGCTGGATGATCGGCCTCGGCCCGGTGACCGACGATCCCAGCAACGACACCTACGACCAGGCCTGCGCCATCGTCTCCGCGGACAACGCAGCGGGCCCGAGCGCGCACTTTCCGGATCCGTCGGAGGTTTGTTACTCGAGCGCGGGCGCGCAGGGCGCGGGCAGCTCGAACATCGCCTGGGGCTGCGGCAGCGCCGCCGACGCGATGGACCAGTGGGTCCAAGACTGGGGCAACGAGACCACGCTCGGCCACCGGCGCTGGATCTTCAATCCGCCGCTCGACGGCGTGGGCATCGGCTTCTACTCGGGCGGCTCGGGGCAGTACGGCTCGGCGTCGTGCCTGGGCGTATTCGGCGGCGGAAACCCGAACCCGGATCCAACGTGGACGGCCTATCCGCCACCGGGCTTCGTGCCCATCGATTCGATCTACCCAGTCTGGAGCCTGCACAGCGACACCTGGGGCATCGACCAGGTGCAGGTGACCATCACCCAGCTCTCGGATGGCTCGAACATCCCGGTGACGATGCAGCAGCTGAGCGGCGGCTACGGCACGGGCGCGATCAGCTGGACGCTGCAGGGCGGCGTCGAGGCCGGCGACACCTATCGCATCGCGGTGAGCGGGGTGACGAACGTGCCGGACTTCACGTACGACGTGAAGCCGGTCTCTTGTAATTGATAGCGAATTCGAATCAGTTTTGAGGATGCTCGAACTCTGGCTCGTCCGTCATGCGGAGAGCGAAGCGAACGCAGGGCTCGTGGGCGACGTTGTCGACTGCGCCTTGAGCCACAAGGGCGTTCGCGAAACGGATCGATTGCGCGCTCACCTCGCTCCCGTGCGATTCGACGCGATTCACAGCTCGGACTTGCGGCGATGTGCACAAACGGCGTCGCTCGCGATGCCTGATTCGACGATTCAATTCGATGCGCGGCTTCGAGAGCTCGTCACTGGGCCCGAAACCGCGGTCGTGGATCTCGATAAGCTTGGGCTCGACGCGGTCCTTCGAAGCGTCGCGGCGCCCGAGCAACCCGCCGAGTCCGGACTCGCGTTCCGCGCGCGGGTGAAGGCATGGCTGGATGAGCTCCCCAAGACCGGGCGCGTGCTGGCGTTCACGCACACGCAGGTGGTTCGCGAAGTGCTGTCGCTGCTGCTGTCGAGCGAGGCGCGGCCAACTTCGGCAGTCGTCGCCAACGCCTCGATCACCCGAATGGAAATCGCGGCGAGCACGACCAGGCTGGTCGCATTCGCCGCGATCGATCATCTGGGCTGACGCGAGCTACTTCGCCGGCTTGCCCGACTCGTCGCGCAGATCGAGCTTGCCCACATTGAGCGCGGAGATCTTGTCCGCCTGCTCGGCCTTCGGGCCCACCACCACGATCGTCATCTTCGACGGATCCAGCCGCGCCTGGGCCACGCGCTTCACGTCCGCGGCCGTCACGGCCTGAAGCTTCGCGCCCACGGTGCTGTAGTAGTCGATGGGCAGATCCTCGGCGATGAGCCGCGAGAGCTGGCCCGCGGTCGAGCCGTTGCTCTCGAAGAAGCCAGAGAGCGAGCGCACCTCGGCGTCGCGCGCGGCCGAGAGCTCGGCGTCGGTGACTTCGCCGGCGTGCAGGTCGTCGATGAGCTTGGTGAGGATGCCGAGCGCGTCGCTGCTCTTGTCGGCCACGAAGCCGCCGGCCACCGCCCAGGCGCTGTTGTAGCGCGTCCACATCGGGAACGAGTACACGCCGTAGCTCCAGCCCTTGCCCTCGCGCAGCGCCAGGTTCACGCGACTCGCGAACAGCCCGCCGAAGATGTCGTTCATGATCGTGAACGCCTCGCGGTCCGGATCCTTGGCCGCGAACTCCAGCTGGCCCACCCAGATCTGGCTCTGCGGTGCGCCCGGCTTGTCCACGAAGAGCACCGAGCGCGACGCCGCCGCGGGCGGCTCCGGCAGCTTCACCGGCTTGAGCTTCTTGTCCTTCCAGGTGCCGAGGTGCTTCTCCAGCATCGGCTTCAGGTCGGCCGCCTTCACGTCGCCCACGATCACCAGCGCCGCGTTCGAGGGCACGTACCAGGTGTCGTGGAACTTGCTCAGGTCGCTCTTCTTGAGCGCCTTGATGCCCTCCACGGTGCCCACGGTCGGCGCGCCGAGCGGGTTCTTGTCGCCGTAGAGCGAGCGCACCAGCACGTCTCGCGCGATCTCCGCCGGGTCGTCGTGCGCCGCGGTGTAGGCCGCGAGCCGCTCGCCGCGCACGCGGTCGAGGTCCTTGTCCGTGAACGTGGGGTGCAGCACCACGTTGCCGAAGATGGTGAGCGCCTGGTCCAGGTTCTGGGTGAGCGTGTTGAAGCCCACGGCGGTCACGCCCGACTCGACGTTCTCGTTGTACTGGATCGCCAGATCCTCGAACGAGGCCGCGATCTGCGGCGCGTCCATGCCCTTGGCGCCCTCGTCGAGCATGTCCGCGGTGAACGCGGCCAGGCCCTGCTTGTCGGCGGGGTCGGCGTCGCGGCCGGCCTTGATGACCAGCTCCACCGCGACGAGCGGCAGGTCGTGGCGCTCCACCGTGTAGACCACCAGCCCGTTCTTCAGCTTCATCTGGTCGGGCTTGGGCGGCGTGAAGTGCAGCTCGCCCGAGGGGGCAGGGCGCGTGGCGCGGAAGGGCGCGTCGGGGGCGCCGGCCGGCTCCGCGACGGGCTTCTTGGTCTCGGCGTGCTTGCAGCCGGAGATGGAGGCGAAGAGGGCCGCAGCGAGCGCGGCGCGGATCAGGGTGCGGTGGTTCATGGGCGTCTCCCTCACTTCTTCGAGCTCGCAGGCGGTGCACCGGCGGCGGGCGCAGCTGCGGGCGCCGCATCGGCCGGCAGCACGCTCAACACGGCGCGGTTGTCCTTGGTCAGGATCTGCGCGGCGACCTTCTTCAGGCTGTCCGCGGTCACGGCCTGGTAGCGGGCGATGTCCTTGGGCAAGTACGACGCGTCGCCGGTGTAGTGGTCGTAGTAGTTGAGCAGGTCGGCCTTGCCGCCGAAGCCGCCGAGCCGCTCCAGCTGGCGCAGCGTGGTGGCAACGTACGTCGTCTTCACGCGATCGAGCTCCTCGTCGCTCACCGGGTTCTTCACGATGTCGTCGAGCTCGGCCTGCACCGCGGCCTCGATCTCCTTGAGGTCATGGCCCTGGCGCGCCACGACGCCGATCTCCAGCACCGACCCGAGCACGAGCTGCGTGTCGGAGACGCTCACGTCCTGGGCGATCTGCTTCTCGTAGACGAGCCGCTGGTAGAGCCGCGAGGTCTTGCCGTCGCCGAGGATCTTGGTGAGCAGCACCGCTTCGGCGTCGCCATCCTTGAAGATGGGCGGGGCGATGTAGCCCATGATCAGCTTCGGAAGGTGGACCTGGTCCTTGTACTCGGCGCGCTTCTCGCCGCCGACGGGCTTGGTCACCACCGCGAGCTTCGGCTTGTCCGGACCCTTGGGAATGGGCCCGAAGTACTTCTCCACCAGCTCCTTGGTCTTCGCGGGATCGAGATCACCGGCGATGACCAGGGTGCAGTTGTTGGGCGCGTAGTAGGTGCGGAAGAAGTTCTTCACGTCGTCGAGCTTGGCGCTCTTGAGGTCCGGCTCGAGGCCGATCACTGCGCCGTTGTACGGGTGCGGCAGCGGGAAGAGCAGCTTGTACAGCTCCTCCTCGGCGGTCTGGTACGGCTGGTTCTCGCCCTGGCGCTTCTCGTTGAGGACCACGTCGCGCTGGGTGTCGAGCTTCTTCTGATCGAGCCCGCCGAGCAGGAAGCCCTGGCGGTCGCTCTCCATCCAGAGCACCGTCTCGAGCTGATTGGCGGGCACCGTCTCGAAGTAGTTGGTGCGATCGAAGTCGGTGGTGCCGTTCCAGTTGGTGGCGCCTACCTGCTCCAGGATGCCCATGAAGACGTGCTCGTCGCCCGTGATGTGCTTGGAGCCCTGGAACATCAGGTGCTCGAACAGGTGCGCGAAGCCGCTCTTGCCTGGGGCCTCGTTGGCGGCGCCGACGTGGTACCAGAGGTCGACGGCCGTCAGCGGCAACCGGTGATCCTCGGCGAGGATCACGGTGAGCCCGTTCTTGAGCTTGTACTGCTCGAACTGGACGGTGGGCTTGGGCAGCTCGGCGGCGCCGGCCACGCTGGCCAGCAGGCCCACACAGAGCAGCGCTTGGACGACTCGAAGCACGGCGTCCTCCTTCGACGAAAATGGGGATGCCCCGAATAGGTCAATCCCGAACCCCGGGCAAGCGCGAAGCCACACACGGAGCGAAGGGCAGGGCAGGGGCTCGGACCCACGGCTGATCGTTCTGCGGTTGGCAACGCGGCCCGTCGTCCACACTCATTGAAGGACAGGCTCGAGGTGTCGCGCATGTCCAGCATCGCCCGCAGCATCGAGGTCGACGTGCCCGTGACCCGCGCCTTCGAAGCCTGGCGTAACTTCGAGAACCTGCCCGAGTTCCTGGAGGGCGTCTCGCACGTGCGGCGGCTCGACGCGGACCACTACGAGCTCACGGGCGACCTCGGCGGAGGCCAGCAGACCTGGGAGGTCCGCATCCTCGAAGAGATTCAGGACCTCTTGCTCTCGTGGGAGAGCACCGCGCGCCGGCCGGCCATGCGCACGCTGACGTTCTCGGCCGAGGGCGATGTCACACGGATCTCGATGGTGGTCGAGTACGAGCCGGAGCTGGTGGCTGGGCGCGGCGAGGACCCGCACGCGGTGATGACCCGGCGCATCGACGGCGAGCTGTACCGCTTCAAGGCGTACATCGAGGCCCGCGAGCGCCGCGCCACCTCGCTTCCTGCCCAGAACCTGCCGGGTCATTGACCCATTTGCCCAACAGCCAACGGAAAAGGTACAAGGCGCCGCCCTTCAACCGGCTCGCGCGAGCGCGCCGATTCTCTGGACGGACGCATGTCGCTGCTCGTCGTCGGCTCGGTGGCGCTGGACTCGGTGGAGACGCCCTTCGGCAAGCGCGACGACGCGCTCGGCGGCTCGGCCACGTTCTTCTCGACCGCCGCTTCGCTCTTCGCGCCCGTGCAGCTCGTGGCGGTCGTCGGCGAGGACTTCCCCGCCGAGCACGTGGACTTCCTCAAGAGCCGCAAGGTGGACCTCGCCGGTCTCACCAAGGCGCCGGGCAAGACGTTCCGCTGGAAGGGCCGCTACACCTACGAGCTCAACGAGGCGCACACGCTGGACACGCAGCTGAACGTGTTCGCGTCGTTCGCGCCCGAGCTGCCGGCGGCGTACCGCAAGGCCGAGTTCGTGTTCCTGGGCAACATCGATCCCGTGCTGCAGTCGAAGGTGCTGGACCAGGTGGAGAAGCCCAAGCTCGTCGCCGCCGACACCATGAACTTCTGGATCCGCGGCAAGAAAGCGGACCTGATCAAGACGCTCGAGCGCGTGGACCTGCTCTTCGTCAACGACGCCGAGGCCCGCGAGCTCGCCGGCGAGAGCAACATCGTGAAGGCGGCGAAGGCCATCCAGCGCATGGGGCCCAAGCGCGTGGCCATCAAGCGCGGCGAGTACGGCGCCATGCTCTTCGACCACGATCACATGTGCGCCGCGCCGGCCCTGCCGCTGTCCGAGGTCTTCGATCCCACGGGCGCGGGCGACTCGTTCGCGGGCGGCTTCATGGGCCACGTGACCCACAAGGGCAACCTCGAGCCGCAGACGCTTCGCCAGGCGCTCGCGCTGGGCACGGTGGTCGCGAGCTTCACCGTGGAGCAGTTCTCGCTCGATCGCCTGCGCACGGTGACCCGCGAGGACGTGAAGCACCGCTTCGGCGAGTTTAAGAAGCTCATCCACATCGACGAGCTCGCTTAACCGTTCGGTTAACGCGCGATTGGGTTGCGCGCGGGGCTGTCGGCCGCCACACATCCGCTCGTGCTCGGTCCCCGCTTCGATCGCGACGGCTTTCTCTTCATGCCCGGCGCCGAGCTGCGCGCGCTCGTGGCCCCGCTCGCCGATTGGGACGCCTTCGTCGCGAGCTGGAACGACCTCGCGCTCGACACGTACATGGCCGACGGCGGCCGCTATCGCCGGCGTCGTCACGCGACGTTCCGCGCCGATGAATCGGGCATCACGCGCCAGCCGCACCAGCCGCACTTCCAGGCACGCGACTACAACCCGCTCAACGGCGGCATCGAGCGCTGGTTCGAGCCCATTCACGACACCATTGCGAGCGGCCCCACGCTGACGAACCTCCTCGCGCTGGCACATCGTGAGTTCAGGGCGCGATCGCCGAACGTGCCCGCGTGGCACGTGGAGGTGCACCAGTTCCGGATCGAGGCGCGCGCGGACATGCCTGGTCAGCCGACGCCGGAAGGCATCCACCGCGACGGCGTCGATTGGGTGCTGGTGGCGCTCGTTCAGCGCTCGAACATCCGCAGCGGCATGACCACGGTCCACGCGCCGGACGGCAAGCAGCTCGGGTCGTTCACGCTCGCCGAGCCGCTGGACGCCGCGTGGGTCGACGACAACCGCGTGTTCCACGGCGTGACGGCGGTCGAGCCACTCGACGCGAGCCAGCCCGCCTTCCGCGACGTGCTCGTGGTCACGTTCCGATCGGGACCGCCTCAGCGCTGATCGGCGGCGATCGAGTTTCCGCGAATCCTGATCGGTCCGCAGGCGCGATCCCCTCGTGGCGATCGTCGTGACGCGATCAGAAGTCGTGCGATACGTGATCGTCCTCGATCACGCATTCGCCGCCTGCGATCGGAACACGCGCGTCCAGGCCGGGAAGCTGAAGCCCACGAACACGAGCAGCGTCGCCGCGAGCCGCGCGAGCGGGAAGGGCAGCGGTGTGAAGTGCGTGAGCAGCGCGAAGCCAAGCGCGTTCAGCGCGAGCGTGCCCACTTCAGCCAGCGCGAATCGAAGAAGCTGCGTGCGTATGTCGCGATCTGCGGCGCCGAAGACCACATGTCGCGCGCCCGCGAACTGAACCACCGCCCCACAGAGCAGGGCAGGGACGTTCGCGGCCTGCGGCGAGAATCGGAAGCCGCGCACGAGCAGCGTGAGCACGGCCAGATCCAGCAGCGAGGCGAGGATTCCCACGCCCGACGCACGGACGAAGCGAGTGAGCTTCTCGAGCGGTCGCATGCCCGCTCGTTGAGCAAGGCGCACGCCGGCCACCTTTTCGCGCGGTTGCGTTGGGTCCGGACGGCAAGCGCGTCGGTTGTCCGACGGCCTGTCCGAGCCTCCACGCCCGCTCCCCGCGCAGCCAAGCCTTGCCCCAAGGGTCGGCCGATCCAACTTGAAGCCAGGAGACTGCTCATGGCCGCACGCTTCGTCTCGCTGGCGCTGTCGTTCTGGCTGATGGTGTCGGTCTTCTTCTGGCCGCACCTGCCCCAGGAGGCCATGGTCGTCGGGCTGTACTGGGCCTGGCTCTTCACGGTGATGTCGGCGGCGTCGTTCGTGGAGCCGCGGGTGCGCTACGGCGGGGCCATCCTGGGCGTGGTGCTCGCCATCTACGCGCTGACGGCCAACCACGCGGTGCGGTTCACCAAGTGGCACGACTTCATCGTGGGCGTGCTTTTCGTCCTGCTCTCGGCGGTACCCAGCCGGCCCATCCTTCGTCACGAAGTGCACTCGGAGCGCCGGATCAGCACCTGATCGCTTTCATGCCTGTTTCAAGGGATTTGACCCTGGGCGCCAGGTCCCTAGACTCGGGCCCATGCCTGGACGCGCTCACCTCTTCCAGCCGATGGGGCCGCTGTCGCCCGACGGCCGCACCCACATCGGCGTCGAGATGCAGGGCTCCGGTCAGCCCGCGCTGCCGGTGGTGATGGTCTGGGTTCCGGAGCGCATCTGGTCGAAGCCCGAGAAGCTGAAGGAGCTCGAGGAGCAAACAGAATCTGCGGTCCGGCTGAACCACCCGAACGTGATTCGCGTGCGCGGGCTGGAGAAGCTGGATGACGGCTGGGCGCGCATCGTGGAGTTCGCCGACGCCGACAGCCTGCGCAAGATGCTCGAGGCCGGCCGCGGCCGGGTGGACATGCTCTGGCCGGCGATCGCCGCGGCCATCGTCGCCGATGCGTGCCTGGGCGTGCACCACGCGCACGAGACCGGCGAGGCCAAGGATCCCAAGCGCCCGCAGCTGCACGGCGGCATCCGGCCGGACGTGCTGCTGGTGAACTACAAGGGCCTCACCAAGGTGACGGGCTACGGCGCGGCGGCCTTCGCGCCCGAGGGCAAGGACCTCGCGCGCGACGCGTACACGGCCCCGGAACAGGTGCTCGGCGGCCGCGAGGCGATGACGCGCCAGACCGACATCTACCAGCTCGGCGCCGTGCTCTACGAAGCGCTCACGGGCGTGCCGCCGTTCACGGCGGAAGAGGGCCTGCTCGAGCAGCTCATCCTCACCAAGATGCCAGGCGCGCACCGGCTCGCGGACCAGCCGGAGCTGGGTGAGATTGCGCTCAAGGCGATGTCGAAGAAGGCGTCGGACCGGTACGCGACCGCGCAGGAGATGGCCGACGCGCTGGTGGGCTGCAAGGCGAGCCCGCCGGTGTCGCACGACGTGGTGGCGCGCTGGGCGAACATCCTCATTCCGCCGACGCACCCCGAGCGCGAGCAGCGTCGCGAGCTCATCAAGGAAGCGATCGAGTCGACGGGCGCCACGGAGATCCCCGCGGACTTGAAGGCCGCCATCGACGCGCTGCCGCCCGAGGAGCAGCTCTCGGTCACCGCGCCGCCCCCGCCGATCCCGCCGCCGTTCACGATCGCCGAGCCACCCGCGAAGCCGCCGCCGCCCGTGGCCGAGGTCGCGCCGACCGCGCCGCCTCCGCCTGCAGCGCTCGCTCCCACCGCGCCGTCGATTCCTGCGGCTTCGCCTGCACCCGCGCCCGCGCCCGCTGCACCGGCACCCCCGCCCGCCGAGGCGCCGAAGCCTGCTTGGACGATGCCGAGCAATCGGCCGCCCGAGGTGAGCATTCCGCCGCCGGATCACTCCCGGCGGAACCTGGGCATTGGCGTGGGCATCGCGGTGGCGATCACGGCGTGGTTCTGGTTCGTGCGCTCGACGCAGGGGCCGACGCCCGTGGAAGAAGCGGTTCGTCGCGCGAATGAGCTCGCGGCGGCGCGTGATGCCGGGACGCCTTCTGCCGATGCCGGTGCGACGGCCGTTGCCGGAGCCGCGAACGAAGCTGGCGCCGGTGTCGATGCCGGCGCGACCGCTTCGGCCGCGACCACGGATGCGGGCCAGGCTGCGGTCGCGAACGCGGTGGTCGATGCGGGTTCGCCGACGTCGGCTGCGCCGGAGAAGCTGGTGCTCGAGGTGGAGACCGATCCGCCGATGAAGATCAAGATCGACGGCGACCCGGTCGGTTCGGGCACGGTGCACGCGAGCCTCACGCCGGGTCGGCATCGCGTGGAGGCGGCGGACAAGGCGCTGCACATCTTCGCGGCGCGCGAGGTGACGCTGAAGGAGAACCACCAGCAGGAGAAGATCACGGTGGGCAAGGCGCAGCTCGCGTTCGACGTGCCGGCCGGCTCGACGGTGACCGTGGACGGCAAGGTGGTTGGCACCGCGCCGCTTCAGCCCGTGGAGCTCTACGCGGGCACGCACGAGGCGATCGTCGAGTACAACGAGGCGAAGACCGTGCAGAAGGTGCCGATTACGGCGGACTTCAATGTGACGCTGACGGTGCACGCGAACTAGCGGCTACTCGTCCGGGTCAGGCGGCTCCGAATCATTCTGGAAGACGTCGAGAGGCGCGCTCGCCGCGGCGTGGGCTTCTTCTTCTGTCACCAGGCCTGCGTCGACGAGCTTGCGCAAGACGATGCGGACCTGAGAGTTCCGCCAATCGGGATCCTCCATATGCCTCGGACTCTGTCGCGTGCCGAGGAGCAGCGCGATCTGCTGGAGAGAGAGCTCGCTCGAACTCTTGCAGAACCATGCGTGCGCGGCCGCGTCGATTCCGAATGCACTGCGGCCGAAAAAGCCCCATGCCGCGAGCTCGCGCTTCAAATCGTCCGCGGTCGCGTGTCGCGACAGCCACACCTCGGTGGCGCCGCATTGAAAGTGCCAGTTGAGCTTGCCGTGGTGCGGCACGAACCTGATCACATACGTCCTCGCCGCAGTCGAAACCGCGTAGCGATTGCCTTCCCAGCGCGGCGGGAACCCGTTCCAGAAGTTCCACGCCCAGAGTGCGGCGACGTGGTCGCCCCGAGAGCCCTCGACGGCCCACAGCGCCTCGCGAATGAACGGCGTGCCTTCCGCCGGCGGCGGCTCGGGCAGCACCGGCACCTTCGTCAGCGCGTAGTGGTACAGCGCCTCGAACGCGAGCACCGGAATCGACGCGAGCACGAGTGCGGCCATCAAGCCGCGGCGGATCCAGCGCATGCGCGCGTGAAATGCACGACGCGCGCCAACGCGCTACAGCGCCAACTTCGCCGTCGTCAGCGCCACCACACCATTCGACGACACCTGCACGGTCAGCGTTCCATCCGCGGCGACCTTCACCGGCGTGCCCATCTTCAGCGCGCCCGTGCCGTCCGCGTTCCAGGTCGTGACGTGGTAGCTCGTGCCCGGCTTGAGCCCGGTGATGCGCACGCCGCGCGCGTCGGCGTTCTGGTTGAGCGCGAAGACCGTCGATTCGCCGCTCGGGCCAACGAATCGACTCACCGTCTCGCCGTTCGCGCGGCCGAGCCCGTTCGCGCGGAAGCCTTTGCCAGCCGCGTTGCTGAAGAGCCGCTCCACCCGGTACGTGGGCGTCGTCGAGAAGCCCGCCGACGCGTCGCGGATCTCACCCCAGCCTTGGAACGTGTGGTTGTCGGTGCCGTAGCCGGCCCAGTTCACCGAGCCGACGACGCCGTATTGCGGCGCGAGCGTGTTGTAGAGCGCGTGCTGAAAGCCCGACGCGGTCGTGAGCTCCACGTTCTTGCCGTCCCAGATTCCGGGCTCGGTGTTCGGCTTCGACGTCCCCGGCACGACGCCCGGGTTGCCCTTCACGCCGTACTCGGTCACGAAGAGCGGCTTGGGGTGCTTCAGCGTGACAATCAGCGTCTGGAGATTCGCGAGGCGACTCTCCATCTTCTGCGGATCGTTGGGCGGCCAGTAGATGTGCACCGAGTAGCCGTCGAGCACGTTCGACATGTGCTGATCCATGAAGTGGATCCAGTCGTCCTGGCTGCGCGTGCCGTCCTTGCGAACGCCCTCGACGAGATCGCCGCCCACCAGCCGCACGTCCGCGCGCACGCCAAGCTTGGGATGCGCCGGGTCGGGCAGCTTCTTCAGCGCGGCGTCGAGGTCCTGGTACAGGCTCGCGTACATCTGCATCGAAGCCTGGAGGTTGTTCTGGTGCGCGATGTCGACGCTGTTCACCTCGTTCTGGACGGTGATGTCCTTCACGCAGGTGAGGCCGTCCTTCTGGCGCAGGTCGCCGATGAGGCCGGCGAACTTCGTCATCAGCGCGGCGCGCTGGGTGGGATCGGCCGGGTAGGGCCCGTGCCACCAAGTGAGGTTCACGCTCGCGCCCGCGTTCTGCGCGAGCTGGAGCGTCTTCACCAGCGCAGTGCGCTCCGGCCCGGGCTGGAGCATCTCGGGCTTCACGAACACGCGCACGTGCTGCGGCTTGAGCCGATTGAGCTTGGCCTGGAGATCGCTGAGCTGCGCGGGCGTGAGCGGCTTGGACTCGCCGGCCGAGGTGAACAAATCGGTGTCGAATTGCGCGCCGAGGCCGACCTGCGGCGCCTTGGGGGCCGTGCTGTGGACCGCGACCGTATCGGTGCGCGCGGGCTTCGGCGTCGTCGATCCGCCTCCAGTGACCTTGGGCACAGGCGTCCCCTCGCGCGATTGGCGACCTCTTCACGATAACCGCGGCGGCCAGGTGAAAAATACGGCGCCGAATTGAAGCAACGCTCGGGGAACTGCGGCTTGCGAAGCCGATCGGGTTTCTCTCCGCACCAAGTTCCGGCCGGCGGCCTGGGAGGCGTGGCTCCTTCCGCCGCGGCGCGAACTCAATCGTCGGACGATCATTTCAAAGCGATTTCAGTCGCTAGACGATCATTCGATGACGAATTCACAAGCCAGATGATCATTCAATGGGCGAACTCAAGAGCTAAACGATCATTCGGATCGCGAAGATGAGAGTGAGACGATCATTTGATCCGACATTGCGGTGCAGCGAGCAACCCACGCAGACGAATGTCACAGTTGCATGATCATTCACTGGCGATTGAGAGAGTCGACCGATCGTTCCTGGCCGGCGTGTTCTGCCCCAGAAGCGCTATCCTCGCCATTCAAGAAGCCAGACGATCATTGCGGCTGCCATTCGATAAGCCAGACGATCATTGTCGGGTCGATTTGCAGAGACAAGCGATCGTTCAATGGATTCTTGAGGCGCTGCTGTTTTTGTTTGGCAGCCCGTGCTCCGAAGAAGAATCTCCGGAGAGGCCATGTCCGAGCTCATTCGCCCTTACAGAGGCCATCGAACGAAGCAAGCTGGCCTGGCGCGCCTCGCGCGACACCTCGTTCCGAAGTACCCCGAGGCGCTTTCGCACGATGTCGGTCGACCCAAGCACGCTCCGGAGCGGTTGAATCGGCTTATCGAGGAGGTTCGAGCGGCACAGAAGCCCTGGTACGTCCATTCTGACCTCCAGAAAATGGCGGGCGGGGTGTCGGAGGCGGCTGCCAGGCAGCTCGGGCAGAAGTTGGTGGCGCGGAATGTCCTGCGGCGGCTCGGGCGAGGCCTCTACGGACACCCGGACGCCTCGCAGCCCTCGCCCATCTCGCTCGCGCAACACGTCGACTGGGCGTGCAAGTGGCCCAAGCCGTTCCTCGCCTTTTCGAGCGCGATCAAGCTCCACGACGGCTCCGGCGCGATGACGGAGGGCGACGTGGTGGTCATCTCGCCGTGGCCGGTGCGGCCCACGCAGCTCACGCCGAGCCTGCGGCTGGTTCGCACCTGTTCGTGTGCGGAGTGGACGCACGCGGTGCAGCTCTACGACATCACCGGCTTCGGGCAGATGCGCGCCACGACCACGCTGTACACGGCGTTGAATGGCCTCGCGCATCCAGAGCTCTGCGGCGGCTTCGCGAATGTGGTGGGGTTCGTGTCGCGGCACGCGGGGGCGTGGTCGGAGGACGAGCTCGTCCTGGCGCGCGAGCACGTCCCGCCGCCGGTGATGTTCCGGCTGGGCTGGCTGCTCGAACACCAGGGCAGGGCGGTGACGAAGCTGCTCTTGCCCAAGCCCAAGCATCGGTTGAAGCGGCCGTCGAAGCTCGAGGCGAAGGGCGCGGATGGTGGGCGGATCGATCGGAGATGGTGGACCCGGGTGAACGTGGAGCTTGGTCCGGGCTCCCAAGCAGACGGTTAGGCCGGCAGCTCGGTGTTGTCGTCAATCCGGCCTGTCGAACCTTGAGCGTCAGCGCGTGACGAGCAGAGAGACCGAGCCCGTGTTCGGTTGCGAAATAGCCAGGTCGTCGAGCCCGTCGCCGTTGAGATCGCCCACGGCCGCCTGCTGGGGATGGCCAGCCTTGCCGAGGTCGTAGCTCTGCACGTCGAGGGTGAACCGACCGGTCCCGTCGTTTCGCAGGAGAAAGACCCGGTCGAGGGTGGCGCCCAGCGTTCCAGCGCTGACGACGGCGAGGTCGGGATGCGCGCCCCCGGTGAAGCGACCCGCGACCGCGAGCTGCGGCACCAACGGGAGCGCGTACACCTCCGGCGCGCCGAAGCCGCCATCGCCGAAGCCCTTGCGCACGGTGAGCTGCGTGAGCGCGCACCCGCCATCGGGCGTGGCCCCACCCACCTGCACCAGATCCAGCAGACCGTCGCCGTCGAGGTCGGCTGCGCTGGTGGCGAAGCCGGGTCCGATGTCGATAGGCGCGCGGAAGGTGCCGTCGCCGTTGCCGAGGAAGAGCTGGTCGCGTGCCGCCACATCGGCGAGCCCGTCGCCGTTGAAGTCGCCGATGGCACCGTCCTGGCCCTGGTCGAAGCTGGCGAGCTCGGGTGTGTTCGCGGTCACGATGGGCGCGCTGAACTGTCCGTTGCCCAGGTTGAGCAGCACGTCGAGCTCGAAGCCGGGGGCAGCGCCAGAGTCGATGCCCTCGAGGAGAATGTCGGCGAGGCCGTCGCCGTTGAAGTCGGCGAGGCGCACTGCTCCGGGCGAGGTGCCGAGCGCGATGGGGTTGTTTCCGCAGATGAAGCCGTCGGCTGCGTAGGGCGGACAGACGAGGATCGAGTTGGTCGCGAGGTCCGCGGCCACGAAGGAGGGCAGTCCGCTGAGATCGAGGGCGCCAACGGCCATCGCGTCGGCGGCCCGGGTGGAGGCGGCCGAGTCCCCGCGGTACGAGCCGTCGACCTGGCGGAAGAAGATCTCGTAGAAGCCGAAGCCCTGGAAGTTGAAGCCGGTGACGATGTCCGGGATGCCATCGAGGTTGGCGTCGGCGAGAGCGAGGCCGGTGAGCACGCCCGTGCCTCCGTTGGGCGCGACGAAGCTGTCGGGAACAGCGAACTCGCCCAGGTCGAACACCCGCGTGGCCGGTCCCGATGCTCCCCCGCACGTTCCGCCCGAGCAGAACTCATTGGCCGCGCAGGCGTGGCCGCAGCTCCCGCAGTTGTCGTGGTCGCGCGACACATCGGCGCAGTGATCGCCACACGCGGTCTGCCCCACTTCGCACGCGCACGCATTTCCGCAGGCGTCGCCGACCGTGGTGCACACGCATTGGCCGCCCTGGCAGGTCTGGAAGGGCCCGCAGACGCAACCGCCACAGTTCTGGGGGTCGGTCCGGAAGTCCGCGCACGAGCCGTTACATGCCTGCTGAGGACACGCGCAATTGACCCCGGTCGTGCCGGTGGTGGTGGTGTCGCCACACCCGGTGGTGCAACCACAAGGCATGCAGCCGCACCCCTGGCAGCCGATCGTGCCGGTGGTCGTGCCTTGTCCGGTGGTGGCGGAGGTCGAGCTACCGCCGGTCGTGGCCGTGCCCACGATGCCGCCGCTGCTTGAGCTCGACTGCTGCGGTGCGGCGTGACAGCCGGCGACCGCCACCAAGCCCAACACCCACACGCGCGCCATGAAGCCTCCGGCCCCGGGTCTGTGTGCCACGGACGCGAGGAAGCTTCAAAATGCCCTCAGTCCAAGTTTCCTTTCGAAGGTAGATTCTTTGAAGCCGGTGGGCTTCGCGAGGCACTCAAGGGCGCCTGGCCGGAGGACCGCCTGACCCATTTCACATCGCGTCACCCGCATACGTCGTTCTGGCTGCCGATCGCCTTGATCGCGGCGTGTGCATGCAGCTCAGCGCCACAGGGCTCGTCCTCGTCGAGCGGTGCGACGACCGCGTCGGGCAGCGGCGCGGGCAGTGCCTTCAGCGGTGGGGCAAGCAGCAGCGGCGCGGGCAGCGTCACGACGAGCAGCGGCACGAGCAGCGTGACGACGAGCAGCAGCGGCACGAGCAGCGTCACGACGAGCAGCAGCGGCACGAGCAGCGTCACGACGAGCAGCAGCGGCACCAGCAGCAGCGGCACGAGCAGCACGGGGACGACCGGTGGTACCTGTGCGTGCCCGCGGATCCTGTGCGGCCCAGCGACGTGCGTGGATCTCCTCACCGACGATCAGCACTGTGGCGCTTGCTCCACCGTCTGCTCCTGCGGCCTGAGCTGCCAGGGCGGCGTGTGCGCACCCGGCGGCGGGAATCCGTGCCCGCCGTCGAACACCACGGGAACGATTGGCACCACCAGCGGCGGCGCGACGACTTCGGGCGGCACCACGAGCGGCGGCGCGACCACGACGACCACCGTCACGAGCGCCACCGCGTCGAGCGCGGGCGGTTCCGCCGCGAGCTCTGGCAGCGGGTCCACGGGCGGTTCCGCGACGACGTCTGGCGGAGGGACCACCGGCGGATCGACGACGAGCGGCATGCTCAGCTGCCTCGCGCCTTGCAGCGACTCGAGCACGTGCCAGCCCGGCTTCACCTGCCAGCCGCCGCCGCAGGGCGGAACGACGAGCGGGCCGTTCGTGCCTACCTGCGAGCCCTGCCAGACGTTCATTTGCAGCGGCCAGTGCATCGATCCTGGTGACCGCAACAACTGTGGTGCATGCGGGAACACGTGCGGCGCCTTTGAGTCGTGCGACGACGGCCGCTGCACCTGCCACGCCCCGAACGTCTGCGGCTTCGCGTGCACCTGCGCGACCAACCAGACGCTCTGCGGCGACGCCTGCGTGGACCTTGACGTCGATCCGCTCCACTGCGGCGCGTGCGGCATGTCGTGCGACGGCGGCGCGTGCGTGTCGGGCACTTGCGCGGCGCCGCCTGACGCAGGTTCGAGCCAGGACGCCGGAACGTGGTTCGGCCCCGCGACGCAGATTGGTGCTGCGTGGGAGTACGTCAGGCTGGCCATCGCGGATATCGACGGCGACGGCGTGCCCGACGTCGTCGCGAGCCAGTCGCCGGACGCAGGCTTCGTGGTGTTCCTCGGCCACGGCGATGGCACGTTCAGCGCGGGGCAGGCGACGCAGGCGCCGTTCGCAGATGGCCTCGTGGTCGCGGACTTCACCGGCGACGGCGTGCCCGACGTGGTGACTGGCGCGGCCTACAGCGCGTCGTCGCTGTTCACTGGATTCGGCGACGGCGGCTTCGGACCGCCCGTGACGTTGGCTGCGACGGGTCAGCCCATGGCGGTCGCCGACTTCGACGGCGACGGCCGACGCGACGTGCTGCTCGCTGACCAATTCGACAGCCGCATCCTGCCTGGCATCGCGGGTGGGTTCGGGCCGCCGCGGGACGGCCCGGCAGGGACGTACACCACGAATGACCTGGCGTGGACCGGAGCGCTCGTTGGGGACTTCGACGGCGACGGCCGCGCGGACGTGCTCTCGGCGGAGCAGCCGGTCTACTTCACGCAGCCGACGGTGGACTACGCATCATTCGGCTTCGTCGATGGCGGCTTCAGCGATTGGTCTGCGGTCTATGACGCCTTCCTCGGCGCTTCGGGCGATCTCGACGGCGACGGCCTGGCCGATCTGGTGCTCTTCAGCTCCAGCGACGTCGTCGACGCCTGCGCTACGCACTCGCTGGTGACCTTCCTGGCGACGCCGGGTCGCACGTTTCAACTGCAGAGCGTGCTCTCGCTGCCCGGCTACCCGGAGCACGCGGTGCTCGCCGACTTCAACAGCGACGGGAAGCTCGATCTGGCCTTGATTCTCCAGCTCGGGAACACGCTGGATTCGGAAGTGGTGCTTCTCTTCGGCGATGGGACCGGCGGCTTTGTGCTGCAGCCCGGCGTGTACCCGCTCGGCCAGCTCGCGACCGATCTCCAGGCCGCGGATCTCAACGGCGATGGCAAGCTCGATCTCGTCTACTTCACGGCGCTGAATCCGTCGGGCGTGGGCGTGCTGCTCGCGCGGTGACTCGGGCCACAGTTCACGGCGATGCGATGGATCGTAACGAGCCTCGGTGTCGCCGCGATCGCGCTCTCCGCGTGTTCTTCCGCGACCTCGACGCCCGATGCGGGTTCGCCGCCACCTGCATGCACCGGCGACTCCGCGAGCTGGCCAGGCTGGAAGGACGCCTACCCGCCGTTCTTCATGGTGATCCTGAACGGCTTCTCCCTCGACGGCGGCTGGGTGGGGTCGGTCCGCGCGGGAGCGACCGACTCGGAGGAGATCTGGGAGATCTCCGACCCCGATGGCGGCGACGTCAGCTTCGACAGTTCCGCACCCGCAGGCTGGGCGCACGGACAGGTTCCCGCCTCTCAAGCGGGCACGGTCACCGTCACCAGTGGCAACAGCTCCGTCTCGATGGCACCCGATGACGACGGCGGCCAACTGCCAGGGGAATACGAGAGCTCGTCAATCACGCCTCTCTTGCCCTGGACCCCGGGCGAGCCATTCGTCATCTCCGCCCTGGGCGGGACCGTTCCGCCGTTCTCGTTCGAGCTTGTCGCACCCAAGCCGATGCAGATCCTTTCGCCACAGATTCCGGACGGCGGCGCTCATCTTGCCGTCGAGCTCGACGCGGGTCTGAACCTGAGGTGGGCCAACGCCTCATGCGGTGATCGCGTGGTGATCGAAGTCCACCACTCCGGCCTCGACACCAGCACGGTCACGCGAATCGCGGTGCCGGCCAACGCTGGCAGCTACACCGTTCCGGGCGACCTCATCATTCCCGACAGCAACGTCGAGATCACCGTATCGAGCTACCGAATGGTGGTCGTCGATGCGGGGGCCTGGGAAGTCATCGGCGAGGCGCGCGTCGAAGCCACGTGGCCCGATGGCGGCCCGTTCTTCGTCGACCTGGATTTCCCGTGACGCGCGCTGACCGCGCTGGTGCGCGCTTGCCCGAAATCCAGTGATGCGTGACCGGGCAAGATCAGTCGGGCATGATCAGCGGGACGGGAAGGGACGGCCGTGACTCGGGACGAAGCACTCGGCGAGCTGGGCCTCGACGCCTCCGCGGATCGCGACACCATTCGCCGCTCGTACCTCCGGCTCATCAAGACCCGAAGCCCGGAGAAGGATCCGACGGGCTTCGGGAAGCTGCGCGTGGCCTACGACACCCTCCGGGCGCTCGCGGACGGGCGCCCGCCGCCCTCGACCGAGGCCGAACCTGCGCCTGCGACAGAAGCTTCGAAGGCACCCGAGGGCGCGGCGCAGGATCGGCTGGAGTCGTTCCGTCGCGAGTTCGCAGCGCTCGCTGGCGATGTGGGCCCGGACGTGCCCATCGGGATTGCTCGCCGCGCCGTCGAAGCTGCGCCCGACGCACTCGAGGCGCGCACCTGGCTCGTCCAAGCGCTGGTGGCCGCGAAGAAGGAAGACGAAGCCATCGCCGCCCTGCGCGACGCTTACCTTCAAGGACACGCCGAGGCCATGACGCGCCTCGCGAACCAATTCCCGCAGGCGCTGACGGTGAAGGAGCTCCAACTCCTGGGCCCGGTCTGGACGCCCCAGGAGCTCTGGAACCTGGCCATGTTCTATCGGTCGGTGGATCCGGTGCGGGAAGGCGTCGCAGGAGAGCTCACGCTCGAGGCTGCCATCTCGCGAGGGACTCCGCCGCCACAGCCCGAGCTCGTGTTGATGCTGCTCATGGACCTGCTCGCCAAGGACCAGCTCGAGACCGCTCGACGCGCGCTCGATTTCTACCAGGCGTGGGTGGACAAGGAAGGGCTCGAGTCCGGCTTACGGGAGACGAGGACGGGGAGCGTGTGGCCGGTTTTGCGCGAGCTCGCCGCACTCTCGGACGAGTTCCCGCGCGAGCTTCGCGCGCTCATTGCGCGCTATTGGATGGGCGACCGGCCGAAGGTGGTCCTCGAGCTCGGTGCCTGGCTCGACGCCCACGCCGATCAGGTCGTCGGCCTGGAGGCCAAGCTCGCCGAGAAGAAGGTCATCTATGGCGTGATGGCCAACGTGCTCGCCCAGTTCCGCGACCCGCGCACGAAGCGCGTGAAGGAACAGGCCAAGCAGCAACGCAAGCAGGAGCTGCCCGGGCGCCTGCGCGCGGGGTTCACGGTCATCGGGATTGCCGTGGCGCTGGCTGCTTTGGCTGCGTGGCAGCTCCCCAGCGGGCCCGAGGAGCGCGCGCGCCTGGCGAGCGAGGCGCAGCGGGCGAGCCTCGCGGCGTGTCACGCCATGGGCGCCAGCAAGCAGAAGAGCGGCTGCAATGCGCTCGACGGCTTCGTGGCCAGCGCCATGGGTGACTCCTGCCCTGGCGACTGGGAGCAGGCGTGGCACGTTGAGAAGGTGCTCGACACCTACCTCCCAACCGGGCCTGAAACCGTCTTGGCATCATCGAACGGCCGCGCGCGGGATGCGTACCTGACCGCCCTGAGGGCGCTCTGCGCCAATCGGACTCCAAAATGACCACCGCGTCGGGCAAGCCGATCATCGGGATCGATCTCGGGACCACGTTCTCGCTCGTGGCCGTGGTGCGCGACGGCAAGCCGCAGGTGTTGCCCAACGCCGTGGGCGAGAAGCTCACGCCCAGCGTGGTTGCGCTGGACGAGCGCAACGAGATCCTCGTGGGCGAGGCCGCGCGCGCGATCGGCGTGATCGCACCCGAGCGCGCCCAGGCGCTCTTCAAGCGCGACATGGGCACCAACCAGGTGCGCAAGCTCGGCGATCGCACGTTCAAGCCGCAGGAGCTGTCGGCGCTGGTGCTGCGCGCGCTGAAGCACGACGCCGAAGTCGCGCTGGGCACGACCATCGACGAAGCGGTGGTCACGGTGCCCGCGTACTTTGGCGACGCTCAGCGGCAGGCCACCAAGGATGCCGGTGAGATCGCCGGGCTCAGGGTCGAGCGAATCATCAATGAGCCCACCGCCGCCGCGCTGGCGTACGGGCTCGCCTCTCGCAACCGCGAGTTCCGAGCCGCAGTGCTGGACCTGGGCGGTGGCACGTTCGACGTGACCATCCTGGAGATCATCGAAGGGGTGATCGAGATCCAGGCTTCGGCAGGTGATGCGCGGCTCGGCGGCGCCGACTTCGACGAGGCGCTGACCGCCTACGTTGCCTCGCGGCTCGACCTCGATCGCGCGTTCATCGGGCCGGTGGGCTGGGCGCGCCTTCGCGAGGCCTGCGACCTGGCGAAGCGGCGGCTGTCGTTTTCACTCAGTGTGCCGGTGAGCCTGGCGGGGCTGGTGATGGCCGACGGCACCCGGCGCGACGTCGAGCTCGAGCTCACGCGGGCAGACGCCGAGATGACCTGGCGCGGCCTCCTCGACCGGATCCGCGCGCCCGTGCTTCAGGCGCTTTCGGACGCGGAGGTCGACGCCTCCAAGATCGACGAGGTCCTGCTGGTGGGCGGCGCGACGCGCATGCCCTGCGTCGCCGACGTTGCCGCGACCTTGTTTCGAAAGCTCCCGCTCCGGCACCTTCCGCCGGATGAAGCGGTGGCGCTCGGTGCCGCGGTCCAGGCCGCGCTCAAGTCGGGAGATTCCGCGCTGGACGACCTCGTGGTGACGGACATCGCGCCGTTCTCGCTTGGCGTGGAGGCCTCGACGTCGTTCAACAATCGGATGGTCACCGGCGTATTCAGCCCGATTCTCGAGCGCGGCACGGTGATTCCGGCAAGCCGCGTCGAGCGCTACGCCACCGCCCATGACTTCCAGCGCAAGATCGTCCTCGGCGTCTACCAGGGCGAGCACGCGATGTGCGAAGCGAACACCAAGCTCGGCGAGTACACCATCGACGGCATCCCGCCCGCGCCCGCTCGCAGCCAGTCGATCGACGTGCGGTTTACCTACGACTTGAACGGAATCCTCGAGGTCGAGGTGTCGCTGGTGGGCAGTAACCGGAAGGAGGTCTTCGTCATCGAGCAGCGGCCGGGAAAGATGACGCCGGAGCAGGTCGCTCAGGCGCGCGCGGCCATGGCTGCGCTCAAGCTCCACCCGCGCGACGCTCTGCCCAACACCACGGCGCTCGCGCGTGCGGACGCGCTGCACATGGTCATCACCGGGCCGCGTCGCGCAGATCTCGCCACCGCGATCGCCGCGTTCCGGGCCGCGCTCGAAGCCCAACGGCAAGACGACATCGAGCGAGCGCGTGCCGGCCTGAACCGCCTCGTCGAGGTGTTGCGGCAGTAGTCACAAGCTCGTCGCCGGCCGCAGCCGCACGTAGATCAGCAACCCCGGCTGCGCTGAGTTCCCGTACACGTTCTCCAGCGAGTCCGGCACGAACGACAGCATCCCCGCGATGCCCACGCCCGGCTTGATGTCGACGATGGGATCGATTTCGTAGAGATACGCGAGCGTCGCCTGGGCCACTCGAGCCGCGGGGCGAACCCCGGCCCGAGGTTCAAATCGTCGGGCGTGCGCTGCGCCCACTCGAACCGCGCGAACACGTTCGAGTGCCCATCGGCGTTCAAGTTCGTCTCGGCGAGCACGCCGCTCACCGGCAAGTTCGCTTGGACTTTGTAGCCGTACGCGAGCGTCGTGGCCCAGTTGCCGTCGTAGCTGAAGCGCCAGTTGATCGTACTGCTCGCAGTGAAGCGGTCCTGGTCCTGGCCGGGCTCGAGCAGCTCCGGGCTCGACAGGTGCCCGTACGACACCTGGCTCACGAACCCGGGGCAAGGCGCCCACTGCAGCCGCGCCGACCACGAGTTGAGCGCGATGGCGTTGAAGCCCCAGCGGTGCTCGTCAGGCTCGTGGCCGTTGAAGAAGCTGCTCTCGACCTTGAACTGCCGCGTGTACACCGCCGCCGTCACCACGCCGAAGCTCACGTGGGTCGAGTCCAGGTCGTGGTGCGTGATCGGCGCGAGCGGATCCAGCGCGGCGCTCTCGCGGTGCATGAACGCGGTCGGGCCGAGCGCGGGCTCGCCCACCGGCCCACCGTAGATCTCCACCGCGACGCCCGAATTGCCCAGCTCGTGGCTGTAGTCGAGCGCGAGCTCCATGAAGAGGTTGTGCGGATGCTGCACATCGTGAAGCGGCTCGCCCTGGTACGTCTCGCCGGTCTGCAAGAGCAGGGGATAGCCGCGCGGCGGAATCAGCCCGGGCTCGAGGCTCATCATCACCTTCAGCTTCGCGATGCCGCCGAGCAGCTCGTGCTGCACATGCGCCATGCCCCAGTCCGGCGCGAACAGCGCGCTCGAGCCACGGGGGCCGTACATCTGATCGAACACACCGAACACGGCGTAATGGAACATCAGCATCCACCCGTTGATCACGAGGTGCGTGCCGTACACGGGCGACGAGTCCGGCTGCCACGACGTCCCCGAGGCCTCGCGCGCGTGCGAGAGCCAGAGCGTGGCCATCTTCAGATGTCGCGTGTGGTCGTGCGCCGGCGCCGGCAGGACGACGGGAGGTGGCTCATTCGAGGCCGGCATCTCCATCGCGGCGCCGCCGTCGACTTCCTCACCTTGCGCGATACCGGACAGCGCCAGCAGCGTGCCCAGCACGATCGCGAAACGCTTCGTCACCGCGGACCTCGACGGCTAACCCCCGATTCTGCCGAGCAGAACCCGGAATCTGCCGCGCGGCAAGGACCGTCGAGAACTTCCGGGGGGCGGCTGGCGTCTACAATGCTCGGGCGGGTCGAGGTCCGGGCCCGACGAGGGTAGACGCGAGATGGCCGTCGACGTCGCCACGGCGGATGAACACCCGGTCCCGGTGACCGGCGCCGAGTCAAGTGAGGCCGAGAAGGCCAACGCCCTCCGCGAGCGGCTGCTGCTCGCGCGCCTCAAGCGTCGCGACGCGCGCGCGTTCGCCGAGCTGGTGCGCACGCACCAGGATCGCGTCTTCGACCTCTGTGCGCGCATGCTGAACGATCGCGAGGAAGCGCTGGATGTCGCGCAGGAAGTCTTCGTGGCGCTGCACGGTTCGCTCTCGCAGTTCCGCGGCGAGAGCCGGCTGTCGACCTGGATTTTCAAAGTTGCCAAGAACCACTGCCTGAATCGCTTGAAGTACCTGGGCCGTCGTCAGCGCGGGAAGACCGACGAGCTCGGCGACGTTCCAGAAGGCGAGCTCGCCGCGCACCAGGCGCTGCCGAGCCCGCAGGAAGCGCTGCTCGGAAAAGAGCAGCAGGCGCGTGTTCAAGCGGCGATTGCGCAGCTGCCCGAGGAGCAGCGGCTCTTGGTCATCTTGCGCGACATCGAGGGCCTTACCTACGATGAGATCGTGCAGATCACCGATCAGCCGGAGGGCACGGTGAAGTCGCGCTTGCACCGTGCGCGGACGGCACTCGCTGAGATATTGGGTGGGAAGGAACCGGAGGACGGGTCGTGAACCAGCTCGCACACAACGAGGTCCAGGGCCTCTACTCGGCCTACGTGGACCACGAGCTGCCCGCGCCGGAGCTCGAGCGCTTCGTTGCGCACCTCGAGGAGTGCGAAGGTTGCATGGAGGGCCTCGAGAAGTTCGAGGCCACCGTCGACGCGGTTCGCGGCGTGGGCCTCGAGCGCGCGCCCAAGTCGTTCGCGCGGCAGGTGATGCGCCGGGTGAAGCACCGCAATCGTCGCGAGGCCGCCAACCGTCCGTTCCTGGATGGCGCCGTGCACATCCCCGCGGGCGCGATCATTCCGATCATCGTCGCGGCGGCGATCGCGCTGCTCATCCACGCGCTGCAGTAAGTTGCGCGCATGGACGCGCTCCGCACACCCGACGCCCGCTTCGTCGGGCTCCCTGATTTTCCGTTCGAGCCGCACTACGTCGAGATCGACGGGCTGCGCGTGCACTTCCTCGACGAAGGTCCACGCGACGCCGCGCCGGCGCTGCTCATGCACGGCGAGCCGTCGTGGTGCTTTCTCTATCGAAGGATGATCCCGCCGCTGGTGGCCGCGGGGCATCGGGTGATCGCGCCAGATCTGGTCGGGTTTGGCCGCAGCGACAAGCCGACGAAGCGCAGCGACTACACGTACGCGCGGCACGTGGGCTGGATGGCAGCGCTGCTCGCGAAGCTGGAGCTCTCGCGCATCACGCTCGTGTGCCAGGACTGGGGCGGGCTGATTGGGTTGCGGCTCGTGGCCGAGCACGGCGATCGCTTCGCGCGCGTGGTCACCGCGAACACCGGATTGCCGACAGGCGATCAGCGCGTGCCGCCGGCGTTCAAGCTGTGGCGATTCGCGTCGCAGGCGCTGCCGATCTTTCCGACCTCGCTCATCATCCGCTCGGGCTGCGTGCGCGTACTGACGCCGGCCGAGCGCGCCGCGTACGATGCGCCGTTTCCGGAAGAACGCTACAAAGCCGGCGCGCGACAGTTCCCGCTGCTCGTGCCCGCGCGCCCCGACGATCCCGCGAGCGACGACAACCGCCGCGCGTGGAAGGCGCTCGAAGCTTGGAACAAGCCGTTCCTGACTGCGTTCAGCACGCGCGATCCCATCACGCGCGGCGCCGAGCGGCCGTTCCAGAAGAGAATCCCCGGCGCGCAGGACCAGGCGCACGTGTCGATCCACAAGGCAGGGCACTTTCTGCAAGAAGACGCGCCCGATGAGCTCGCGGGCGTGGTGAACGCGTTCATCGCCCGGACGCCCTGACGCTGTATTTCGTCTCGCCTTTGCCCCAAGATTCGAGCGTGGGCTCCGCATCCGTGTTCAGCACTGGCAGCATGCTCGCGGGCAAGTACCGCATCCTCGACATGCTCGGGCAGGGCGGCATGGGCGCCGTCTACCTGGCCGAGAACGTCGACATCGGCCGCAAGGTCGCGATCAAGATCCTGCGGCCGGAGCTCGCCGAGGATCCGTCGGCGCTCGCGCGCTTCAAGCAAGAGGCCCGCGCCGCCACCGCGATTGGCGAGCCCGGCATCGTGGAAGTGCTCGACCTCGGCATGCTGCCGGACGGCGGCGCGTACATCGTGATGGAGCGGCTCGAGGGCGAGACGCTTCGCGAGCGGCTCTCTCGCGCCGGCACGGTGACGCCGGCCGAGGCGGTGACGCTCGTCGCCAGCGTGCTCGACACGCTCGTCGCCGCGCACGACCGCGGCGTCATCCACCGCGACCTCAAGCCCGACAACATCTGGCTCACCGCGCGCCCGCCGCCGCTCACCAAGATCCTCGACTTCGGCATCTCCAAGTTCCGTGGCACCGAGGACATGGCGCTCACGCGCACCGGCGTGGTGATGGGCACGCCGCTGTATATGTCGCCGGAGCAGGCGCGCGGCTCGAAGGACGTGGGCCCCTCGACCGACATCTATTCGATTGGCGCGATCCTCTACGAGGCGCTCTCGGGCCAGCCGCCGTTCCCGGGCGAGAGCTACAACGAGGTGCTCGCCAAGCTGCTCACCGAGCAGCAGCGTCCGCTCTCCGCGCTGCGCACCGACGTGCCGCCCGCGCTCGGTGACCTCATCGAGCAGATGCTGTCCAAGACGCCCCCGGGCCGGCCTCCGGATGCGAAGACCGCGGCGCGCGCGTTGCGTGGCGCGCTGGGCTCGGGCGCGATGGAGCCGCTGCCGCTCAATCAGGTGGTCACGGTGAGCATGGCGCAGACGGCGATGTCGATTGCGCCGCCGGTGACGGGTATGCCCACGTCGCCGCCGTCGAGCACGCGGCCGGATCAGCCCGCGACCAAGGGCGAACCGGCGGTGCAGCCGCAGAGCACGCTCCCCGAAGCGACGCCCGCAGTCGCGACCAAGCCGCCGCCCACGTCGATGCCCACGCCGACGCAGCCGGGAACGCCTGGGCCGCGCGCGTCGATGCCGCCCTCGACGCAGAAGTCGGGTGGAGCAGGGCTGGCGATCGGGCTCGGTGTCGGGCTCATCGGGTTGGTGATCGTCGGCGTGCTCGGCTACGGCGGCGTGCAGAAATACCTGGAGCAGGCGAAGCAACACGGGCCCATCTCGACCGCCGACGATGCCGGACTGGTTCATCGCGGCCCGCTCGAGCGGCCGTTCCCGTTCGGCACGCATCCCGCGCCGCCTGAGGCGGAGCTCTGCAGCGGGCAGCGCTGCGTGATCTACGCGGCCACCGAGCACGCGCTGTACGAGCTCGATCCGCACCAGCCCGCGAAGGAGACGTTCCGCTGCAACTTCGGTGGAGCCATCGCGCCCAACAACCCGGTGAGCGACATCGCCGTGTCGGAGCAGGGCGCGCTCTACGCCATCACCGCGGGTGAGTTGTACCGCATCCCCAATCCCTTCGACTGCAAGGCCGAGCTCATCGGGCGGCTGACGCCCGCGTTCGCGTTCAATGGGCTCACCTTCACGCGCGCGGGCGACCTGCTCGCCGCCGACCCGCAGGGCAACGTGGCGCGCATCGATCCTGCGACGGCCGCGGTCACGCTCGCGGGCACGTTCGGCTCGGGGCTCGGCTGCTCGGGCGACCTGGTGGGCCTGGCCGACGGCACCGTCTTCGCCACCGCGCGCGAGCTGAATTCGCCCAACCTGCAAGGCGACTGGCTGGTGCGGCTCGATCCCAACACCCACGCGGCCACCAAGGTCGCGACGATTGGCCTCGGCGACATCTGGGCGCTGGCGGATTGGGGCACGCAGCTCATCGGCCTCGACCGCGCGGGCCGCACCATCGTGCTCGACCCGATCACCGCGAAGGGCCAGGTGGTGATGACCGTGCCCAACCGCGTGTGGATTGGCGCGGGCGTGACCACGCTCGCGCCCGAAGAGTGGAAGTCGCCGATTGGCGGGACGCCGTAAGAAAACGGGTCAGTCTTGAGCTACGACGTCACGGTCATGTTCGGCGCTCGAGGTTCCATCACCCTTGAGCGCGCGACGGTGTTGCTGTGCCGAATCACAGGCATTCCGTTCGCGCCGAGTGGCAAGCGCCCCGAGCTCGAAGCGAGCGGTTTTGGGGTGCGGTTCGACCTTCACGGTCGGTTCGGATTCGTGAAGAGCATCGAGTCGGAGCCGGTGGAAGATCTCGATTGGCAGCTCGATCTCAATGCGAAGTCCTCGAGTGGAATCATTCATCCCTTGGGCTTCTGGTTGGCGGAGCGGCTCTCACTTGAGACTTCAGGTCGAACGGTCGTGGGGCTCAACGCCGTTGAACTCCACGCAGCGACCTTTGAAAGAGGCCAACCCAGAGTCCAAAAAGCGGAGGCGCTTCACCGCGTGTCGCCCGTCGGTTGGCACTTGGGCTCTGGAAAATGAGCCGAGCCCAGCCGCTCGCGCAGCCAGGCCCGGCCTCGAGTCTCATTCGACTACTGCCCGAACTCGTCGTTGCCGTCCTTGGGCTTCGGCGGCACCACGGCACCGCTCGGCGCCGTGCCCGTCTGGCCCGCCGAGGTCGCGTCGATGCGCGTGGCCTCGAGCTTGCCCGGGCCCTGCTCGTACGACACGCGGACGTCAGCGCCCGGCGGCAGCGCGCTCAGCGAGATGGGCTTGCCGTCGAGCGTCACCGGCACCGCCGCGCCCACGTGCAGCTCGAGTGGCAGCTGCTCAGGCCGAGCAACGGAGACGTCGTCGCCCTTCACGTAGGTGAGCGTGCCCACGGCCTGCGTCGCGCCCGCAGCCCCCGCGGCAGCCGGTGCGCCCGGAGCCGCCGCGCCTTCAGGCATCGTGGGAACCGCAGCGCCCTCGTTCTTCTGCGCGGTCAGAGCCTCGTTCTGGGCCTGGCCAGCCTCTTCGTTGGCGCGCGCCCGGAGCTGCTCGGCCTCCTGCTGCGCGGCCTGCGCCTGCTGGTTGGCGGCCGCCGCCTTCGACTGCGCGTCGGCGAGCTCCTTCTCCTTCTGCGTCAC
Organism: Deltaproteobacteria bacterium; assembly: GCA_018266075.1. GTDB lineage: Bacteria > Myxococcota > Myxococcia > Myxococcales > SZAS-1 > SZAS-1. Next base: position 36,321 of record JAFEBB010000027.1, read on the forward strand.
CAGTTGCTGGCTCTTGCGGGCCTGGTCCTGCATCTGCGACGCCTGCTTCTGCGCGTCGATGGCCTTCTGCAGCGAGGCCTCGGACTGCGACTGGGCGTTCATCGCCTGCTCGCCTTGCGGCGTCATGGGCTTGGGCGGAGCCGTGGCACAGCCGGTAGCCAGCGCCACCGAGCCCAACACCCCGATCGACCAAATTGCCGTGCGCATGCGCGGCCTCCTTGCCGGCCCGTACGGGCTCGGCATGAAGTTGGCGACGGGCTGCCTGGAACGGAACCCAGGCGCCAGCGGACGGCCGTTTGGGTGAGCGCCCGATCGCGGCCTCGGCCGCTTGCTCGGAGCGCGTGCGACTACGCGTGCTCGAACGCCTGCGCGAGATCGTCGATGAGATCGCGCGAGTCTTCGATGCCGACGGAGAGGCGGATGAAGCCGTCGTCGATGCCGAGCTTCTGGCGCGTGGCCGCGGGCACCGAGGCGTGGGTCATGATCGCCGGGTGCTCGATGAGCGATTCCACGCCGCCCAGGCTCTCCGCGCACGCGAAGACCTTCACGCTCTCGAGGAACTTCTTCGCCGCGGGCAGCCCGCCCTTGATCACGAACGTGCACATGCCGCCGAAGCCGCTCATCTGCTTCTTGGCCAGCGCGTGCTGCGGGTGCTCGGGCAAGCCAGGCCAGGTGACCTTCTCGACCTTCTTGTGGCTCTTGAGGAACTCGACCACCTTCGCCGCGTTCTGCGCGTGCCGCTCCATGCGCACGCCGAGCGTCTTCAGGCCGCGAAGCACGAGGAAGCTGTCCATCGGCCCGGGCACGCCGCCCACCGCGTTCTGCAGGAAGGCGAGGCGCTGCGCGAGCTCGCCGTCGCGCGTGCCGATGAAGCCGCCGACGACGTCGGAGTGGCCGTTCAGGTACTTGGTGGTGGAGTGCACGACCACCTTCATCCCCAGGTCCAGCGGGCGCTGGAAGTAGGGCGTCATGAAGGTGTTGTCCGCGATGGAGATGATGCCGCGCTTGTTCGCGATCTCCGCCACGCGCGCGAGGTCCACCAACTTGAGCATCGGGTTCGTCGGCGTCTCGGTCCAGATGGCCTTGGTGTTCGGCTTGATCGCCGCCTCGAGGTTCTTCACGTCGCTGAGGTCGACGAAGTCGAAGCTCAGGCCCATGCGCTTGAAGACCTTGTCGAAGATGCGGAACGTGCCGCCGTACAGGTCGTCGCTGGCGATGATGTGATCGCCGGCGTCGAAGAGGTGCATCAAGCAATCGGTCGCCGCGAGGCCCGAGGCGTAGCAGAGGCCGTGGCTCGCGCCCTCGAGCGCGGCCAGGCAGTCCTCGAGCGCCTTGCGGGTGGGGTTCTTGGTGCGGCTGTACTCGTAGCCCTTGTGCACGCCCGGGCCGGCCTGGACGTACGTCGACGTGAAGTACACCGGCGTCATGATCGCGCCGGTGGTGGGATCCGGCACCTGGCCGGCGTGGATGGCGAGGGTGTCGAAGCGGTGCTTGGTGTCGGTCGACATGGTGCGCTCGGGGCGGGAAGGGCGCGAACGATACCCGCGGCTCAGCGTCGAAACCAGCACTCGCCTGCCTGCATGGCTTTTGTCGGCAATTTCTGACTATGGAGGCCCCCGCTTACACTTGGGACACGATGGCCTCGGCCCTGCCAGCACCGTTTGGCCGGTACACGCTGCAGAAGCGCATCGCCACCGGCGGCATGGCGGAGATCTATCTCGCCAAGCAGCAGGGGCCGGGGCGCTTCGAGCGGAGCCTCGTCATCAAGCGCATCCTGCCGCACCTGGTGGAGGACCCGAAGTTCACCGCCATGTTCCTCGACGAGGCCGCGCTCGCCGCGCACCTCTCGCATCCGCACATCGCGCAGGTGCACGACTTCGGCCTCGAGGACGGCAGCTACTACATCGCCATGGAGCTGGTGCGCGGGCCGGATCTCAAGCGCATCATCAATGCCTGTCGCGAGCTGGGTCGGAGGATTCCGGTTCCCGTGGCCGTGCGCGTGATGGCGCACGTGCTCGGCGCGCTCCACTACGCGCACCAGGCCACCAACGACAAAGGCGAGCCGCTGCACGTGGTGCACCGCGACGTGAGCCCGCAGAACGTGCTCATCAGCCAGGACGGCGTGGTGAAGCTGGTGGACTTCGGCATCGCCAAGGCCGCGGACACCTCGCATCAAACCGAAGCCGGCGTGGTGAAGGGCAAGTTCGCCTACCTCGCGCCGGAGCAGCTCGGTCAGGATCCGCTCGACGGCCGCTGCGATCTGTTTGCAGCGGGATTGGTGCTGCACGAGCTGCTCACGCTGGAGCGTGTGTACGCGGGCGAAGGGCCGACCGTGCTGCGCGCGGTGATGGCGGCCAACGTTCCGCCGGTGCGCCAGATGCGCGCGGACGTGCCGCCCGAGCTGGAAGAGGCGCTGGGCTGGTCGCTGCAGAAGGACCGCGATCGCCGGCCGAAGGATTGCCGCGCCATGCAGCACGAGCTGGAGCAGCTGCTCGTGAACTGGGGCAAGAGCATCCCCGACGACGAGATCGCCCAGTTCATCCGCACGCTCGAGGTGGACTGGGGAAAGCCGCTCTCCGCGCTCGGCACGGGGAGCTTGAGCGGGCCGAAGAGTGTGTCGAGCGTGTCCATCGACATCGACGTCACGCCGTCGCGGCCGCCGCCCGCGCGCATCCGCACCGAGCAGGTGCCCGAGCTTCAAGAGCCCGAGCCGCTGCCACTCACCGCGAAGCGAGCCGAGAGCGGCAAGCACCGCCCCATCGCCGACGAGGACGAGTCGACCGTGGCGCCCCAGCCGCTCACCAAGCGGTCCGGCGAGATGCCGCGGCTCGCGCGTCCGATCTCCGAGCCGACGATCCAAGCCGCGCCCACGCCGCTCACGAAGAAGTCGTCGCCCGGGTTCAACGCGCGCCCGCCGACGCCCGCGTCGCTGCGGCCGATTGAAGGTCCCGTGGGCCGCTCGACGCTCATGGCCAACGAGGCCGCGCCGAGCTCGAACCGCGGGCTGATGATTGGGCTCGTGGCCGCGCTCGTGCTGGCCGCGGCTGGATTCTTCGGCGTGAAGTTCTTCTTCGGCGCCGAGCCGCAGAAGGCGCCGGTGCACGTCGGGCCGTAGTCACTCCATCCATCCAGCGCAGAACGACGCGCCCGCCCCGGGGCCTGGCTGCTCCCTCGGCGCGTGCGCACCTTGCATCTGATGGGCTGGCGGGCGTGGGCGAGGGGGAGGGCGGCGAAGGTCGCGCTGGCGGCGCTGTGCGCGCTCGCGGTCGTCGAGCTCGCGTGGCTGATCGTCGCCAATGTCGCGCTTGGCTTTCAGCTCCCCGCGCGGCTCGTGGGCCAGAGCGCGAACACGAAGCTCGGCTACGCGCGCGCGTGGAGCCTCTATCCCGGTGATTTGCGCGTGCGCGGCTTGTGGCTGCACGTCGAGTCCTCGGACCACCGCATCGACGTGGACGTCGAGCACGCCCACGCCGGCGTCGATCTCCTGGCGCTGCCCAAGCGACGCTTTCGCACGCGCTGGCTCGAGGGAAACGGCGTCGTCGTTCGCGTTCACGAGGAGAAGCACGCGCTCCATGCGGTGGAGGCCGGCGCGTCGCCCGGGCACTGGTCGGCCCAGCTCGACGAGGTGGAGCTGCGCCAGGTCCGCGAGCTGCGGCTCGGTTGGGCGCACGTACACGGGATGGGTCGAATCCGCGGGCGGGCTTTTCTTTCCGCGAATCGCATCGACGTGGGACCGGTCGCGTTCGATCTGGGAACGGGCCAGGTCCAGGTGGCCAACCAGCTGCTCGCCGATTGGGTGGGCGTGCACGGACGCATCACGATTTCGCCGTTCGATCCGCGAAGCGTGAAGGGCGGGGCGATCTTCGAGCGGATCAGCGGCCGTGCGGATGTGCGCGCCAACGTGGCCGGCCTCGAGGCGCTCGATTCCGCGATGCCGTGGCTGAACGCGCGCGGCCTGGGCGATGTGCAGGCCAGCGTGGTCGTGTCCCACGGCGTGCTCGCGCACGGCACCACGGCTCAGCTCCGCTTGCACGACGCGCGCATGACGCTCGGGCCCGCAACCTTCGCGGGCGCGCTCGAGGGCCAGCTCTCGGTGAAGGATACGCGTGAGACGCTGGCCGAGGTGCAGCTCGAGCGGCTCGCGATTTCAATTCGCGATCAGCCCTCGGTTCGCGTGCACGACGGCGCGATCGATCTCACCGCGCACTTTCCCGCGCCCACGCTTCGAGGTCCCCTGCCGCCCGCGCGCGCCAGCCTGCGCGTGCGCGACGTGCGGCTGGAGCTCGCCGCGCTCTCCGCGCTCCTGCCGCCGCAGCTCGAGATCCGCCTCGGCGAGGCCACGCTCGATGGCTCCTTCGAGCTCGGCCGCCGAACGGAAGGCCAGCTCCACCTCATGACCAACGAGCTCGTGCCGGCGCTCGCAGGCCACGCGATGCGCGCCGACCTGGAAGCCGACGTGAACGTGCAAGCCGTCTCGCTCGAGCCGCTCGCGCTCGATCTCGGCGGAACCAGCCTGGAGCTGCACACGGGCAGCGCGGCCGGACTCGACGGGCTCCTCGGCTGGTGGATGCAGGGCAAGCTCGATCGCGCCACGCTCGAGCTCGAGCCGCACGTGCGTGGCTCCATGAGCGCCTCGCTCGTGGAGCGCGATGGGCTGCCCTGGCTCTCGGTGCTCCGCTTGGCGGGCAAGGTTCCGAGCGGGTGGGCGCACGCCCTCAACCAACCCGGGCTGCTCATCGAGCTCGACGCGCAGTCGGGCGATCGCCAGCTCACGCTCTCGTCGCTCCGCGCGCGCGGGCCGCAGCTCTCGCTCGAGGGCGGATTGCGCGTGGCCGAGAGCGTCGACGGCGCCTTCAAGCTCTCGAACGACGCGCCCGTGGGCATCGCGATTCGTCAGGGAGCGCTCGAGTTCGTCGATCGGCCCGACCGCGCGTGGCTCAAGAGCCAGCTCGACGTCCTCGCCACGAGCCAACTTCGCACCCCGCCTGTGCACCGGGCGACAGGGCGCCGCAGCGCTCGTCGGTAACCCAGCCGGGGCGTCGATCGCCCAACACGCGGATCTTGCAGGGTCTGCGGCTCCGAGTATCTTTCGCGGTCGATTTTTTTACAGGCATGTAGCACGGCCCTAATGTGCCGCGCAGGAGCCTGGAGAAGGCATGGCCACGACCAAGAGCAAGTCTGCACCGCCGCCGCCGCCCGAAGAACCGACCGTTCCGCTGCTCGAAGAGACGCAGCGTCGGTATCTGAACTACGCGCTCTCGGTGATCACCTCGCGCGCGCTGCCCGACGTGCGCGACGGCCTCAAGCCCGTGCAGCGGCGCATCCTCTTCGGGATGTTCCATGACGAGCACCTGACGCCCGACCACAAGTACACCAAGAGCTCCAAGGTCGTGGGCACGGTGATGGGCAACTATCACCCACACGGCGACGCTTCGATTTACGAGGCGATGGCGCGCCAGGCGCAGCCGTGGAGCATGCGGCTGCCGCTCGTGGACGGGCAGGGCAACTTCGGCTCGCTCGACGGCGACCAGCCCGCGTCCATGCGCTACACCGAGGCGCGCCTTCAGCGCTCGGCCATGGAGCTCCTGAGCGAGCTGCGCAGCAAGACGGTGCCGTACCGCCCGAACTACCTGGGCACCGCCGAAGAGCCCATCGTCCTGCCCGCGCGCTTCCCGCAGCTGCTCGTGAACGGCGCCTCCGGCATCGCCGTGGGCATGGCCACCAGCATCCCGCCGCACAACCTCGAGGAAGTCACCGAGGCCTGCGTCGCGCTCATCGACGACTCCAAGCTCGAGACCAAGGACCTGCTCAAGTTCGTCAAGGGACCTGACTTTCCCACCGGCGGCTGGATCACCAGCAGCAAGGCCGAGATCCGCGCGGTCTACGAGAACGGGCAGGGCGCGATCAAAGTGCGCGGCGAGTGGAGCCCCGAGGAAGGCAAGCGCGGCGCCTCGCACGTGATCATCACCAGCATCCCGTACGCGGTGAACAAGAGCACGCTGGTGGAGCAGATCGCCGAGATCGTGATGGGCAAGAAGGTGCCCGGCCTGCTCGACGTCCGGGACGAGAGCACCGACGACGTGCGCATCGTGCTGGAGCTCAAGAAGGAGAGCGATCCGGCCGTGGTGATGGCCTACATCTACAAGCACACCGCGCTGCAGACGAACTTCAACGTCAACCTCACCTGCCTCATCCCCACGGAAGTTCCCGAGATCCAGAAGCCGGACCGGCTCGACCTCAAGCGGATGCTCCAGTTCTTCCTCGACTTCCGCATGGAGGTGGTGACCAACCGCTTCCAGCACGAGCTCGACGAGCTGCGCCGCCGCATCCACATCCTCGAGGCATTTGCCAAGGCGTACGACGTCCTCGACGAGATCATCCGCATCATCCGCAAGAGCGAGGGCAAGCAGGACGCGGCCGAGAAGTTGATGGCCAAGTTCGAGTTCGACGAGGACCAGACCGAAGCCATCCTCGAGATGAAGTTGTACAAGCTCGCCAAGCTCGAGATCTTGGCCATCACCACCGAGCTCAAGGAGAAGGCGGCCACGGCCAAGGAGATCGCCGCCATCCTCAAGAGCGAGGCGCGGCGCTGGACGGTGGTGAAGAAGGAGCTGCAGGAGGTCGCCAAGCAGTTCGCCGACAAGCGGCGCACCAAGATCAGCGGCGCCGGCGACGAGCCCGAGTTCGATCCCGAGGCGTACATCGTCCAGGAGGACGTGAAGGTGCTGCTCAGCCGCGACGGCTGGGTGAAGCGGGTCCGCGAGATCAAGGACCTCTCCACCACGCGCCTGCGCGACGGCGACAGCCTGGCTGCGGTGGCCGCGGGCTCCACCAAGGAGCTGGTGGTCTTCTTCTCGAACTACGGCAGCGCGTACGTGAGCCGCATCGCCGACATCCCGGCGACGACCGGCTACGGCGAGCCGGTGCAAAAGCTCTTCAAGTTCGACGACGGCGAAGCGGTGGTGGGCATGATCAGCCTCGACCCGCGCGTGCTCTTCGACAAGGACAAGGAGGGCAAGCGCTTGATGATGGCCGTGAAGCGCGACGGCATGGCGCTGCGCTTCGACCTCACGCCGCATCTGGAGATCTCGACGCGCTCCGGCCGCAAGTTCTGCAAGGCCAGCGCGGGCAGCGAGGTGGTGGGTGTGATGCCCGTGTACGCGAAGGACACGCTCATCGTGGCCAGCCAGAAGGCGCACGTGCTGCTCTTCGACGCGGCCGAGGTGAACGAGCTCGCCGGTCCTGGCAAGGGCGTCACCGCCATCAAGCTCAAGCCGGACGACAAGGTGGTGGGCTTTGCGCTCGCGCGGCAGCGCGGCGACGGCCTCACCGTCGAGACCGAGAGCGGCCGCGCCATCACCATCACCCGCGAGAACCAGCAGTCGGCGTCGCGCGGCGGCAAGGGCGTGCAGGTCGTGAAGCGCGGGACCGTGAAGTGGGTGGCACCGCCGCCCGAGATGATTGAGATCCCGCAGGCCCAGGCCTAACTCAGGCGCATGGCAAAGAAGACCACCAAGACGAAGGCGAAGAAGACCGACCGGAGCGCGAACATGGTCACGGCCAGGAAGGGCAGCTACACCGGCGCAGACATCCAGGTCCTCGAGGGCCTGGAGCCGGTGCGCAAGCGGCCCGCGATGTACATCGGCGGCGTCGGCAATGCCGGCTATCACCATCTCCTCTGGGAGATCGTCGACAACAGCGTCGACGAGGTGATCAACGGCTACGCCGACCGCATCGAGGTCACGCTCAAGAAGAACTCGAAGACGGTGATCATCGTCGACAACGGCCGCGGCATCCCCATCGACATCATGCCGCGCTTCAAGAAGCCGGCGGTCGAGGTGATCCTCTCGACGCTGCACTCGGGCGGCAAGTTCGAGCAGGGCAACTACATCCACTCGGGCGGCTTGCACGGCGTGGGCTCGGCCGTGGTCAACGCGCTCTCCAGCGAGATGATCGTGGCAGTTCGCCGCGACAGCGCGTGGCACGAGATCCGCTTCTCGCGCGGCGAGACCACCCAGAAGCTCAAGAAGACCGGCCCCGCGCGCGGCACCGGCACGACGACCACCTTCACGCCCGACGAGCAGATCTTCGGCAAGCAGAGCTTCAACCCCGAGACCATCCGCGAGCGGCTCGAGGCCAAGACCTACGTGCACAAGGGCATGACCATCGTCTTCACGGACGAGGTCAACGGCCAGACCTACGAGTTCAAGCACGACGGCGGCATCAACGACTACCTGGCCAAGCTCATCACCGAGCGCATGAAGTCGCAGGTGGGCAGCACGTTCGCGCTCGCGCGCGACGCCGACCCGCGCATGGAGCTCGCGCTGGCCTGGACCGAGGCGCCCGAGGAATACGTCAAGAGCTTCGTCAACGGCATCCCCACGCCGATCGGCGGCACGCACGAGATCGGCTTCCGCAGCGGCCTGGTGAAGGCGTTCCGCAACTTCATCGAGGCCAACAAGCTCGAGCCCAAGGGCATCAGCCTCTCCGCCGAGGACATCCGCGAAGGTCTGGTGGGCGTGATCTCGATCTACGTCGCCGAGCCGCAGTTCCAGGGCCAGACCAAGGATCGCCTCAACAACCCCGAGGTGACCTCGCAGGTCGACGGCGTGGTGCGCCTGGCGCTGGAGAAGTGGTTCTTCGACAACCGCAAGAGCGCCGAGAACATCGTCGCTCGGGCCATCCTCGCGGCGCGCGCGCGCGAGGCCAGCCGCGCCGCCGTGAAAGAGGTGACGCGCAAGTCGGTCACGCACCGGCTGAACCTGCCCGGCAAGCTCGCGGACTGCGCGAGCACGAACCCGACGGAGAGCGAGCTCTTCATCGTCGAGGGTGACAGCGCAGGCGGCACTGCGAAGGCCGGCCGCGATCGGCGCACGCAGGCCATCCTTCCGCTGCGCGGCAAGGTGCTGAACACCGAGAGCGCGAGCACGCAGAAGGTGCTCCAGAACCAGGAGCTGCAAAATCTGGTTCAAGCGCTCGGCTGCGGCGTCGGCCCGGACTACAACGAGGAGCACCTGCGCTACGGCAAGGTCTTCATCCTCACCGATGCCGACTACGACGGGCACCACATCAGCACGCTGCTGATGACCTTCTTCTACCGGCACATGCCGGGGCTGATGCGCAACGGCCACGTGTACCTGGCCGCGCCGCCGCTCTTCCGCATCCAGGCCGGCAAGCAGACCTACTGGGCCGCGGACGACGACGAGCGAAAGAAGATCGAAGCCGAGCTGCCCAAGAACGTGAAGCCCGACGTGCAGCGGTTCAAGGGTCTGGGCGAGATGAACGCGGAGCAGCTGAAGGAGACCACGCTCGCGTACGGCAAGCGGCGCGCGTTCAAGGTGCTCATCGAGAACGAGCTCGAGACCGACAAGGTGCTCAACGAGCTGATGGGCAAGGATCCGAGCGCGCGGTTCCGCTTCGTGATGGAGCGCGCGGAGCAGGCGACGGAGCTGGATGTCTGAGCGGCGCTGCCGAGAACGTCAGAGGTCGACGATTCGCGACGCGGGTCCTGGGCTATCGTGCGTTCTCGCGCAACCCAGGGGGCTCGATGCGCTCGCTCGTCACCGGTTCACTGGTCGCATTGGCGCTCGCTGCGTGCAGCGGAAGCTCGAGTTCCAGCAGCAGCTCCACCAGCTCCAGCTCCAGCTCCACGGGCGGCACATCCACGTCCGGAACGAGCGGCGGCACGTCGAGCTCGGGCGGAACGAGCGGCACCTCGGGCAGCGTGTCGGCATGCGAGCTCGAGCTCGACGGCGGCAATTTCCAAGGGTCGTGCGACGGCGGCTGCTCCAGCAATTGCTTCGGCGGAGGCGACTGCACGATCAACTGCGGCGACAGCAGCGATCCCTCCTGCAGCGGCGCCTCCACGTGCGCGTTCAACGTCGGCGGCAGCAGCGATCCATCGTGCTCCAGCGGGAGCGACTGCCTGTTCACCGTCATGGCTGGCAGTGATCCGAGCTGCGACGGGGTGGGCACGCGCTGCACCGTCACGCTCTCCGGCAGCGGCGACTCCATCGACTGCACCGGCGGCGCCACCTGCACCGTGACCTGCTCCGGCAGCGGCTGCAGCGTGTCGTGCGACTCCAGCTCGAGCTGCACGCTCACTTGTGGAAACGGCGCGCCGCAACACGTGAGCGGAACCGCGAGCTGTCCGTAGCTCTCAGCGCAGCTCGCCGAGCTCGAACGTCACGAGCTTCCCCTCGGCCATGCCGCGCGCCACGCCCTGGATGCGGTTTCAGCCACGCGTAGCGCGCGTCGCTCGCCTCCGAGCGGGACGATCTCCATGGCGTCCTCTCCCTCGGCCGCACTCTACCCGGCGCCCGGAGCCCCATCTGGGTTCCATCGTCGCTGGATTCTTGCACCCATCGATTGTGTATCCTCGACGGGTTCACTCTGCGTGAAGGGGGCTCACGTGAAGAAGGCAATCGTATTGGCCGCGGTGCTCTGCGCCGCGTGCAGTGGCAAGGGCAGCTCGGGCTCGAGCGGCAGCACCGGCGGCTCGGGCAGCCAGACCGTCGGCGCCAGCGGCGGCACCGTGACCGCCGACGGCGTCACGCTCACCATCCCAGCGGGCGCGCTCGCCAGCGATACGACCATCACCATCTCGACCACCAGCGCGCCGTCGGGCTACACGCTCGACTCGGCGGTCTTCAACTTCGGGCCCTCGGGCACGACCTTCGCGCATCCGGTGACGGTCACGCTGCCGCTCACCACCGCGAACGCGAGCGCGCACCTGTTCTGGTCCAACGCGAGCGGCGGCTTCGACGACCTCGGCGGAACCGTGAGCGGCTCCAGCATCACGGGCCAGGTGTCGCACTTCAGCACGGGCTTCGCCGGCACGGCGTCGAGCAGCGGCGGCCCGACGGCGCTCACCGGCCAGGCGCCCGCGGGCTGGGATCTCACCAAGCTCACTGCATACCTGTTTGCCGGCAACGGCTCGCAGTACCAGGTGCTCTTCACCGACGGCAGCGTGGTCTGCGGCACCGACGGCTGCCCGGGCTCGCACCGCTTCGAGCTGCTCTGGGACCTGCCATCGGGCGTGACCGCGCCGCCCGCTGGTGACTACAACTCCATCAACCAGGCCACGCCTGCCGACGACAACTACGGCCTCAACCCGATGTGGCAGTGGGACTCGAGCTGTGGCGCGGGCGAGCCGCCGGACGTGGGGCCGACGTATGCGGCCGAGGTGAACGTCACCTCTGCGGATACGAGCTCCATCAGCGGAACGCTCACGTACCGCTGGAGCTCAGGCTCGGCCATTGTGAACTTCACGGGCACCTTCACCGCGCCCATTGCCACCGGGCCGAGCGGGACGCTCCCGGGCTGCACCTCGCCGAAGACGGTCTGCACCTGCGACGCGAGCGGCGGCACCTCGGGTACCTCGGGAACGAGCGGGACCAGCGGCACGAGCGGCACCACCGGCGGCCCGACGACGCAGTGCCCGTCGGCGACCTACACCGGCAGTTGCACCACGCAGCCCACGGGCGGAATTCGGTGCGACGCCGCCAGCGTGGACATGTCCGCGAGCTGCAGCGGCTCGTACAGCACGGCCGTGCCCTTCTGCCCGACCTCGAGCGACCTCGTGGGCTGCTGCTACCAGGACAGCGGCGGCGTCCAGGGCATCACCTGCTACTACGGCACCGGCACGGGCGCGAACGACAACCAGCCGCAGTGTGAAGGCAATGGCGGCACGTGGTGCCATCCGTGACCTGAGGCGCCCACTTCGCTCCCTTGAAGCACCGAGCCCCGAGTCGACCCTCGCAGGTCGAGCCGGGGCTCGCGAATTTCAAACTGTGGATGCGGATTACTTCGTCGCTGCGGGCGCCGCAGCGGGAGCCGGAGCCGCCACAGCGACGGCGGCAGGGGCAGGAGCGGCAGCAGCCGGAGCCGCCTCAGCCGCGGCCTCGAGCTCCGAGATGCGATCGTTCAGGGCGTTGATCTTCTGCTGCTGCGCCACGATCTGCAGGTTGAGCACGCCGATCTGCGGGAACACGAAGGCCATGCTGCACACGGCGAAGACCACGATCGCCATCAACATGCTCATCATCATCTGGATGAAGAGCGAGCGAATTGCCGGGGTCTTGGTCTGTTCAGCGCTCATGGTGCCTCCGTAGGCGGTAGGGGGTGATCGGCCGGCCATAGGGTCGCACAAACGAGCCCCGCGTCTCTACAACTCTTGAAAAAAACGAAGCCTGCTTGCTCAGACAGGCCCCGCATGGGCGCTGGCGCCTCTCGTGCGACGACGGGAGTGGCCAGATCGGAGCTGGTGGAGGTGCGTCATGCTCAAGGACAGCAAGGCGTTCAGCAGCTTCGCGGTGAACGACATCGAGAAGGCCCGGCGCTTCTACGGCCAGACGCTCGGCCTCGACGTCTCGGACGTGCCCGACATGGAAGGCCAGGGCCTGCAGCTCAACCTCTCGGGCGGCGGGCGCGTGTTCGTCTACGCCAAGCCCGACCACGCGCCGGCGAGCTTCACCGTGCTCAACCTTCCCGTCGCCGACGTGGAGCGCACGGTGGACGCGCTGCGCGAACGCAAGGTGGGCTTCGAGATCTACACCGAGGGCCAATTCAAGACCGACGCCAAGGGCATCGCCCGCGGAACCGGCGGCCCGACGATGGCGTGGTTCCGCGACCCGGCGGGAAACATCCTCTCCATCCTCGAGGAGCGCTGACGTGCTCCTCAGCGGCGAACAGCTCGAGCTCACGTCCGGCAACCAGGCAGTCGTGGTGGCGACGGTAGGCGCGACGCTTCGCAGCTACGCCGTCCGCGGTCGCCCGGTGATCGACGGCTTCGCCGCCGACGAGGTCTGTCCCGGCGGCCGCGGCCAGGTGCTGATGCCATGGCCCAACCGCGTGGCGGATGGCAAGTATGAGCTCGCCGGCGCGCTTCACCAGCTGCCCATCGACGAGCCGGAGCTCGGGCACGCCATCCATGGGCTCGTCCGCTGGGCCGAGTGGCGCGTGGAGCATCAGACCGCCGAAAGCGTTCGCCTGCGGCATCGCCTCATGCCGCGCCCGGGTTACCCGTTCGCGCTCGATCTCTCGGTCGAGTATCGGCTCTCGTCGGAAGGGCTGGTGGTCGTCTTCGGCGCGATGAACGTGGGCTCGGCCTCGTGCCCGTTCGGCGCCGGCGCGCATCCGTACTTCACGTTTGGACGCTCGATCGACCGGGTGAACCTGCGCGTCAACGCAGCGAGCCGCCTGCAGCTCGACGCGCGATCGATTCCGCGTGGCCGTCGGCCCGTCGAGGGCAGCGACGCGGACTTCCGGCGCGAGCGCGCCATCGGCGACGCGCGCCTGGACACGGCGTTCACCGAGCTCGATCGCGATCGCGAGGGCATCGCGCGAGTTTTTCTGCGCGACGGAATCTCGCAGCTCACCATCTGGTTCGATCGCGCGTTCCCGTTCGTACAGGTCTACACGGGCGACACGCTCCCCGACGAGCTCCGACGTCGTCAGGGCATCGCGGTGGAGCCCATGACCTGCGCGCCCGACGCGTTCAACAACAAGGACGGGCTGCGCATCATCTCGCCCGGCGAGACATTTCAAGGCCGCTGGGGCGTGACGGTGTCCTGATTCAGAACGAAGCGGTGATCGATTGGTTGCCGCTCGCAGAGCCGCCGTCGGGGAACGCGTTGGTGGCCGTCCAGGTCGCGGTCAGCGTGCCGTGGATGTTCTGCTCGCCGGCCAGGTTGTCGCCGAGCGAGGTCACGTCGACGGTGCACGTGGGATCGGTGGTGTTGGTGAGGTTGGCGCCGCCGGCCTGGTCCACGCCGATGCCGCAGTGGGCGAAGTCGGCGGGCTGGTAGGTGTGCACCGCGATCGCCGAGACGCCCGTCAGTGTGCCCGTGAGGCCAACGTGGTCGCCATTGGGGATGGTCCAGTTCAGATCCATCTGCGTGGTGCTGCCGGCCGACACCGTGTACGCCGTCGCCGGCGAGGTGCCCGAAAACGCGTACGGCCCCGTGACGGCGATGTTGTACTGGGTGCCGCCCGATCCGCCGGTGCTGCCGGACCCGCCCGTGCCGCCGGTGCCGCCCGTGTTGCCCGAGCCGCCGGTGCTGCCAGAGCTCGACCCCGAGCTGCTGCCGCCACAGCCAGCCGCGAAGAGGACCACCAACGCCATCGAGATGAGCTTGAACATGTTCGTTCCCCGGAAGTGAATGAGCCTCGTATCTCATTCGAGGGACAACTCGCAGGCCCTCGTCGGGTAGTGTTCTTTTTAAATGTCCACTGCGCTGCTTTTCGGGGAGCTGCAGATCGAGCCCCGCAAGCGTGTTGCCGTGGTCGGCGCGCCGCCCGAATTTCGAGACGTTGATCGCTTCGCTGCGGTTCAAGGTCGTGGCGAAGACGCGCTGAGCCTTGCGTCGAGCGAAAACGGCCCGGCGCCCTCGAGAATCAAGAACACCAGCCCGAACGCCATCGCCAGATCGAGTCGCGCCTCATGCATCGCGGGCCAGAAGCCCTTCTGCACGAGCATGGGAATCTTGGTCGTGGCGATGGCGACGAGGATGTCGATGAGCAGCGCGATCGCGCCCAGCCGCGTGAGCACACCGGCAATCAGCATCGCGCCACCGACGATCTCCACCACGCCCACGAAGGGCGCGCTCACCTCGGGAATCGGAATTCCAATCTTCGTGAAGCGCCCGACCCCGAGCTCGGTGGGAAAGAGAAACTTTTGAATTCCTTCTGTGAAGAAGACCCAGCCCACGATGATTCGGACGAGCGCTGTCGAGCGTGGCGCGTGGGTTTCCACGAGGCGCCGCCAGAGCGGGGTAGGGGAGTCGGTCATGGTGGCCTCGAGCGCGCGGCGCAGGTGCACGAAGTGGCCTGGATGTCTCGCGAGTTACAAGTGCCGCGGTTCGCGCGTGCTAACCTGAAATCACGAACGCGGAGCTCCTCGTGTTCCGTTGGGTCTGGGTGACATTTCCGTTTGTCTTCACGGCATGTACGGCCGACGTCATCCCGGCTGCCTCGTCGTCGAGCACTGGCGCCACGACCTCGACGACCGGCGGACACACCACCACCACCGGCGCGTCGGCCACGTCGAGCAGCTCGACGGCCGCGACGAGCACGAGCGCCACGTCGACGACCGGAACGACCATGACCGCGTCATCGACCACGACGACGTCCACCAGCACGTCGACGACTTCGACCAGCGGGACGACCGGGCTTCCCTTCGAGTCGGACCGCGAGGCATGCATCAACGAGATCAACAGGCTGCGCGGCACGAAGGGGCTCAGCCCCTATGCGCGATGGAGCTCGGCCGAGAGCTGCGTGGATCAACAAGCGTCCCACGACGAATCGGTGGGCACGCCGCACGACGCCTTCAACACCGGCAACCCGAGCTGCGGCGGCTACGGTCAGAACGAGTGTCCAGGCTGGGGGCCCGGCACCATCGTGGGCTGTCTCGACCAAATGTGGGACGAGGGCACGCAGCCCGGCTGCTCCGGCTGCGACGCGTGCGACACCTTCACCATCTTTCAAGGCGGCTGCCCGAACTGCACCTTCAATGGCGCGGTCGTCTGCGGGCACTACGTGAACATGACGTCGACGACGTTCACGAGCGCGGCCTGCGGCTTCAGCACCGATGAGACCTGGGCGGCGATCGACTTTCAGTAGGCGCGCTACAGCCCATACCCCTCGAGCAGCCGCACCCAGATCTCGGTGACGGTCGGATACGACGGCACGGCGTGCCAGAGGTCGTCGAGCGGCACGTGCGCGGTCACGGCGATCGTCGCCGCGTGCAGCGACTCGCCCACGTTCCAGCCCACGAACGTCGCGCCGACGATGGTCTTCGTGTCGGTGTTCACCACCAGCTTCGCCCAGCCGGTGAGGCCCACGCCGGCGACGGCGGTGCCGCCCACCTCTTCGAGCGCCACGGTGACGCTGCGCAGGTTCATGCCGCGCAGCCTCGCTTGAGCCTCCGTGAGCCCCACCGACGCGATCTCGGGGTGGGTGAAGAGCACCTGCGGCGTGGCGTAGCTGTCGGCGCGTGCGATGGCTTCGCGACCGAGGATCACGTCGCCGGCGATACGGCCGTGGTACTTGCCCATGTGCGTGAGCAGGTTGCGGCCGTTCGCGTCGCCGCAGGCGTAGAGCCAGCCGTCGGGGATGTCCTTGGCCCGCAGCTGGTCGTCCACCTGCACGTAGCCGCCCGCGGGCAGGCCGACCGTCTCGAGGCCAATGTCCTTCGTCCGCGGCGAGCGTCCGAGCGCGACCAGCACTTCGTCTCCCTCGAGCTTGTGCCCATCGCTGAGCTTCACCGACACGGGGCCGCCCGCCTTCGGCCGCTCCACACCCACGACCTCGGTGGAGGTCAGCACCCGGATTCCGTCCTTGCGAAGGCCCTCGGTGAGCAGCTCACAGGCGTGCGGCTCGAAGCGCGGCACCAGGTGCGGGCTGCGCTCAACCAGCGCCACCTCCTTCGAGCCCAGCGCCCGAAACGCCTGTGCGAGCTCGCAGCCCACCGCGCCGCCGCCGAGGACGATGAGCCGCGAGGGCACGGTGCGCGCCTGGGTGGCGTCGCGGTTGGTCCAGGGCTTGGCCGCGCGCAGGCCAGGGATGTCGGGGACGGCCGGGTCCGAACCCGTGGCGATGACCACCGCGCGATTTGCCTGCAGCTCGCGCGTGCGGCCATCGCGCCCGGTGACGGTGACGCGCTTCTCGCCCGTCAGCCTGCCCGCGCCGCGATAGAGCTCGATGTCGTGGTCGCGAAGCCACTGCACCTGGCCTTGATCGTCGAGGCGGTGGGTGACGTCATCGCGGCGGCGAAAGGTTTCGGCGGCGTCGATGCCGAGCTGTTCGCGGTGTGAGAGGCCGGGCGTCGCGCGCGCCACCTCGCGCTCCGAGCCGGGGCGCAGGAGCACCTTGCTCGGCATGCACGCGTAGTACGAGCACTCGCCGCCGACGGCGCCGAACTCCACGATCGCGACCTTCATGCCGCCGTCTGCGACGCGCCCCGCGGCCACCTCGCCGGTGCTGCCGCCGCCCAGGACGATGACGTCGAACGAGTCCATGGCACGCCTCTAGCCCGCGACCGCGGCGATGATCACCGCGCCGCCCACGGCCACCGCGTCCTCGAGCAGCGCGGCGGGCTGGTCCTTTCCGAACGAGCGAGCGAGCCCCGCCCTCGCCGCTGCGCCGCCCTCGGTTCCGATGAACGCACCCAGCGCGCCGGCGAGCAGGCCCAGGCCGAGGTTGCCTCCTCGCGTGGCCATCGCTGCGCCGGCGATGGCGCCACAGATGAGCCGCGCGAGGAACGGCATCGGGGCCTTGCGGCTCGGCGTCCTGGGGAGCTGGTCGGTCACGAGCTCGCCGATGGCGAGCGCCGAGAAGAGCCACGGCGCCACGGGGTTGCCGAGGAACTGGACGGGCGTCCCGAGCACGGGAAGCGCGCCCAGCCGTGCGGCCCAGCTCGCCGCGGCGATGGCCGTGAGCGCCCGCAGCCCCGCGACGACGCCGATCAGGAGGGAGAGAACGTAGATCATCGCCGCCTCGCTCGCGGGGCAGACCTCGCCCGACGCCGCGAGGTTGGCCATGGTCCGCAGCCATCACAATTCGCGAGCGGGCGAGCAGGCGATGCGCGAGCGGGCGGGCGCGCATGGCGAGCTCTGCGTGTCCAGGGTGCGGCGACGATGCGGACCAGGCGTCGATCGCGGCCACCCGGTACATGGACGAGACGCTGCACGTGCCTGCGCGCTGAACGCCCGCTACTTCGGCCGCGGGGCCATGCGGAACGTGACCCAGCGCGAGAACCACGGGAACCACCAGGTCATCGCGTAGAAGCTCGGGTAGAGCACGCGCGCCTTCCGGCGCTCCACGGCCTTGCGAATGATCCGCGCGAGCTCCTCGGGGTTTCCCTCGGGCGCCAGGCCCGCTGCGCCGCCGCGACCGCCGTACTTCTCGAAGGCCGCGTCGCCCATCGGCGTCTTCACCGGGCCGGGATAGACCACGCAGACGTGCACGCCGGTGCCCTCGAGCTCCGAGCGGAGCGTCTCCGTGAACTGCGCGAGGCCGGCCTTCGAGGCGCCGTACCAGGTCTGCCCGGGCGGCGCGACGATTCCCGCAACAGAAGCGACCTGGACGATCGTCCCCGACCCGCGTTTCACCATCTGCGGCACCAGCTCGTGTGTGAGCAGCAGCGGCGTCATGAGGTTCAGGTTGAGCAGCTTCTGGCCCACGGCCGCGTCGCTGTTCACGAGCGCGCCCACGTTCTCCATGCCCGCATTGTTGACGAGCACGTCGATGGGGCCGTGCTTGGCCTCAGCTTCCGAAAGCCACGAGGTCGCCTGAGTGGGTTCGGAGAGATCGCGGGGCAGGGCGAGCGCGCCGTTGCCACACGCCGAAGCGAGCGCCTCGAGGAGCTCGGCCCGCCGCGCCACCAGCGTGAGCTTGGCGCCGGCGCTGGCGTACTCGCGAGCCAGCGCTTCTCCGATTCCGCTCGACGCTCCGGTGATGGCGACGTGCATGGTGCCTCCAAACCCGGCCTCATCTTCCATCGAATGGGGAAAAGAAAAAGGGGCGAGGTCGATCGCTCGACCCCGCCCCAGTCTCGAACAAGGACGTGGTGGATGTAGGAGGCGCTTCCAGCGCCGACCCACTCACCCCGCCCGAATCACTTCACCTCGACGAACAACTGATAGGTGTTGTGCGTGGGGTCGAAGAAGCCCGCCTGGGAGGCGCTGACCTTCACGAGATACGTGCCGTCGGTGGTGACGGGCACGGTGAGGTCCTCCTGGTAGTCGAGGTCGGAGCTCGCGCCGAGGGAGGTGGTGCCGGTGCTGTCGAAGACCTCGAGCAGCGCGTCGGTCTGCGCGTCGCCGCCGGTGGCGACGTGGATGTTCTTGGGCGCCGCCGAGGTCGCGCCGCTGACCACCACCGTGAACCAGTCGACGTCGGTGGTGGGATCGACGCTTCCGTAGCCGAGCGTGCCGCTCGCGAGCGCGGGCAGGGCGGCCAGCGCGAAGGCGGTCTGCGCGGTGTCGTCATTGGCGGAGGCAGTCTCCGCAGGCTCGGTCGCGCCCGTCACCGGCGTGAGGCCCACGTCGACGGAGTAGTGCGCAGGCACCGGGCCCGCGCCCAAGAGGCCATTCGAGTCGGCGACGATGACGTAGAACGGATCGGTGGCGCTCACGCTCTGGCCGTAGGTGACGGCCACGGTGGCCACCACGTCGGCGAACTTGCCGCTCTTGGGCAGCACGTAGGCCTGGACCTGGCCGTCGCTCGAGCTGGGCCGCACCTGCAAGAAGGAGAGGGCGTTGTCGGCCGGCGTCACCGAGAGGAGCGCGGTGTCGTCGGTGGTCTGGATGATGCCCGTGGCCGCAGCGCCCGAGGTCACCGCTTGCGGCGCGCGCGCCACCACGTTGAAGGCGTTGGAGAGCCGCGAGTCCACCAGGTCGGTGCCCGCGCCGCTCGTGAAGTCCACGCTCGCGGCGCCCGTGGGCGCGAACACGTCGGCGAGCACCTGCACGTCCGCGCCGAAGTCGGTCAGGCCCGCCAGACCGGAGGCGACATCGCCGCCGTCGCCGGCCGGGGGCGTCACCGTGACCGCGGCCGTGTTCGCATCGAAGGGCGTGCTGGTGTCCAGCATGCGGAAGTGGATGGTGGCCAGGCCGCCCTGCGGAACGCCGGTCGCGCCCGAGGGGATCGACGCCTCGAGCGACGAATGCACGCTGAACACGCCGGTGTAGTGCGTGACCTCGCTGCCCTCGGTCACGGTCACGTCGACGGTGCCGGGCGCGTCGTCATTGGCGATGGTCACGTTGGCCACCAGGCCTGTGGGGCTGCCCACGGTGACCTTGTTCACGGTGATCTTGCTGTCGCTGAAGCTCACCGCGGCGTCGGTGGTCCAGGTGGTGCCGTAGCCGCTGATGGTGAGGTCGACGGTGCGGCCGATGAAGGCCGAGTCGGGCGTGACGCCGGAGATGCTGGGCGTGGCCACCGCGTCGCTGCCGGGATCGCCCTTGGCGCCCTGCGCACCCGCAGCGCCTGGTGCGCCCGCCGCGCCGGGATCGCCCTTGTCACCCTTGGCGCCCGTGTTGCCCTTGCAGCCCACGGCACCGCCAGCCAGCGCGAAGAGCGCCAGCACCATCGTCAGTCGCTTGAACATGCTTGAACCCCAGGAAGGGCGGAAGGCTCCGCCGAAGGCCGGCGATATTGGACGAAGTGCGGCCCCGCGGCTACCGCGTCGAACATGCGCCCAGTCAAGAGACGTCCAGGGCTGCGACTCCTCGGGTTGAGGTGATAGACCGTTGCGCGAAAGTGCAGAGAGGTCGCTCGATGCAGGCGGTCATGACCTGGTCACAAGCCGCGGGCCTTCACGTTCGCGTGGATGGTCATGACGTCGAGATTCCCACCACACGGTTCAACGGCCGCTGGGAGCCCAACTCGGACGGCATCCGCGAGAGCTGGAGCGAAGCCGCGCTCTACGTGGAAGGCGGGATGCTCCTGCTCGTGGTGACCGCAGTCGAAGACACCGACGGCGGCATCGATCGCAAGAACTGGGAGATCTGGCAGAGCACCGATGGCGGTGCGACCTTTCGCTGCTACGAGAAGTTCTTTCGGGCGACCGGCGAGCCCATCGCGAGGCTGTCGACCTGACCTACTGTTTAGTCAATTGTTGAGAGAGGGTGTGACATGAACCCAGACGAGCAGGCCATCCGGAAGGTTGTCGCAGACTGGATCGAGTTCACGCAGGAGGAGCGCGTCGACGAGCTCATGGACCTCATGACCGACGACATGCTCTTTCTGACGGTTCACCAGCCGCCGATGACCAAGGCCGACTTCGAAGCGGGCACGCGGAGCATGAAGGGCCAGATGAAGGTCGAGTGCGAGAGCGACATCAAGGAAGTACGGGTCGAGGGCAACCTGGGCTGGCTGTGGCAGGTGCTGAAGGTGAAGATCACCATGCCCGGCCACGACCCCATCTTGAAGGAAGGGAAGATCCTCGGGCTCTATCGCAAGGGCGCGGACGGCAAGTGGCGGCTGATGCGCGATGCGAACATGATGCCGTAGTGTTTAGTCGCCGCGCGCCTTCCTGATCCACACCTGCTCGCCTCGGACGACGTCGTCCGTCAGCCGCATCCCCAGCCGCTCGGCGATGCGCTGTGACGCCACGTGCTCCGCCTTGATCAGCGCGCGAATCGTCGCGACGTGAAACGAATCTGTTACATGCGCCACGAGCGCCCGTGCGGCCTCGACGGCGTAGCCCTTGCGCTGCCAGGGCGTTCCGATGACCCAGGCGATGTCGGCGATGTCGGGGTTCACGGTGGCCTGCACGTAGCCGATCGCGTGTCCCGTGGTCCGCTCGCGCGCGATCAGGTTCACCCAGGTCTGTCCCGGCTGCGTGGCCCCGGCGACCCAGCGGGTGTAGCGCGTGGCGAGCTCCACTTCGGTCTCGGGTGCGCCGCCCGTGAACGTGTAGAGCGCCGGATCCGAGAGCACGCGCGACATCTCGGCGGCGTCCGCGACCTGCACGGGAGAGAGTTGCAAACGGGCCGTTTCGAGGTGAAAGAAGGCGGAGCTCACGGCCGTAGTATCCACGCGGGATTGACCGATCGCCATGTGGCCCTTCAAGAAGAAGTCACCGGACGGCTTCATCACCCTCTCCACGCTCGACGAGGCGCGTCGGTATCCGCAGCTCGTCGAGCCGGGCGCCATGGCCCTCACGCGAGCCGAAGCCGCGACTTGCCTGGAGTGCGGCGCGCCAACGGCCGATGCCGTGCTGACGAGCGGCGGCCCTGCGGGCGATGTCGAGGTCTTTCACGCGCACCCGGTTGCCATCGATGTGCGTCGTTGCACCCGGTGCGAAGCGGTGCGCTTCCCCATCGCGCTCCCCGACGACGAGCGGAAGGCATTGCTGACGCGCGGTGATGCCGCGGGCCGCGCGGGCAAGCTCGACGAAGCCGAGCTCCACTTTCGCCGCGCGGCCAACGCCGCGCCCGACTTCGGGCTCGCACGCGCGAGCCTGGGCTCGGTGTACCTCGAGCGCACGCGCGCTGCCGTGAAGGCGCGTCAGCCGAACGCCGAAACGCTCGCGCGCGTCGCCGTGCGCCAGTTTCGCGACGCGCTCGCCTCCAAAGAGGACCGGCCGCTGTTTGCGCAGTTTCTCCTCGGGCAGACCCTGGTCGAGCTGGGCGAGGTCGAGGAGGGCCACGCAGCGCTCCGCGATTTCATCGCCAACCCGGAGAGCGGCCCGCTGCGCAAAGAGGCGCAAGCGCTGCTCGAGCGGCGCGACTGGAAGCTGACCGACGCGCAGGCGCGCGCCTACGAAGAAGGAAACGCGCTCATCGACCTCAAGCGCTTCCTGCCGGTGGGTCACGTCAAGAACGACGCCGAGCGCGATCAGGTCACGCGCGGCATCGCCCTGCTCGACACGCTCCTCACCGATCGGCCCGACCACTGGCCGAGCTGGTGGATTTCAGGAAAGGCGTCGGCGGCGCTTCGGAAGCATGACGAGGCCTACGACCGCTTTCAGAAGGCGTACCTGCTCAACCCCGATCACGCCGACGTCGCGCGTGAATATGGCGGCGCGTGTCTGGTCCTCGGGAAGGCCGAGGAGGGGCTGGTGGCGACGCAGAAGGCCGTCGCGAGTGATCCCAACGATCCCGGGCTGCAGGCGAACCTGGCGCTGGCGATGCTCATCTCGGGAAACGTCGCCGGCGCAGAGCAGGTGTGCCAGGCCGCGCTCGCGAAGAATCCCGGTGACAAGATCACCCAGGGACTGCTCGAGAACATTCGCGACGTGCAGAGCGGCAAGGTCGAACGGCCGACGAAGCTCGAGCAATAGAGGGGTCAACATCGCGTCCGCCATGCCCGCCCACCGACCGCGTCCCTAGCTTTCTGGCTGGGGTAAGGGAGGGCGGGCGATGGTGGGGCTGCTCGTGGGGCTCAGCGCCCTGGTGTGTTCGGCGACCGACGGCGGCGTGCTCTTCAGCGACACGTTCTCGCGTACGAGTACCGACAGCGCTGCGCTCGGTGCGCAGTGGAGCACACAAGGCCTCTGGTATTCGCAGAACGAAGCCATCAGCGATCTCGACGGAACCGATATCGCCGTGGAGAAGGTCGCGACGTGCAGCGACGGTCAGGTCTCGGCGTCGGTCATCGGCTTCGGCGTGCCGCACACGGCGATCTTCATGCGCTCGACGCCGACGGGCTCCGCGCGCTACCAGCTCGACCTCATCTCCAACGCCCACGTGCAGATTCAAAGGGTGAGCGGCAGCAGCACGACGGTCCTGGCTGACGTCGCGAGCGGATTGAGCGATCTCACCGTGCCCGCGACCTTGTCGCTCTCGGTGACGGGAACGTCGCCAGTGCAGTTGGTCGCGCTCCTGAATGGTCGCCAGGTCGCGAGCGTGACCGACACCAGCGCGTCGGCCATCACCGCCAGTGGCTACGCCGGCTTGTTCACACGCAACGCAGGCGTGGTGTTCGACAGCTTCGTGCTCATCGGCGCGAGCGCGTCGAGCGTCGCGCCTGACGCTGGTGTCTCGGGCGTCGACGCCGGACCTCCTGATGCCGGCACGGTTGTGGTGGACGCGGGCTTCATCGTCGACGCCGGGCCTCGCGACGCAGGAGCGGTGGTCGTCGACGCGGGTTCCATCGTCGACGCCGGGCCTCGAGATGCCGGCAGCGTGATTGTCGATGCGGGCTCGATCGTCGACGCCGGACCTCGCGACGCAGGAGCGCCGGACGCGGGCTCCAGCGGCATCCTCTTCACGGACGCGTTCTCGCGCACGAGCACCGACAGCACCGGACTCGGCTCACAGTGGAACTCGCAAGGCCTCTGGTATTCGCAAAACGAAGCCATCAGCGATCTCGACGGCACTGACATCGCCGTGGAGAACGTCGCGACCTGCGGCGATGGTCAACTGTCCGCATCGGTGCTCGGCTTCGGCGTGGCACACACCGCCATCTTCATGCGGTCCACGTTGACCGGCTCGTCGCGGTACCAGCTGGACCTCATCTCCAATGGCCACGCGCAAATCCAGAGGGTGAGCGGTGGAACGACGACCGTCCTCGCCGACGTCGCGAGCGGATTGAGCGATCTGGGCGTGCCCGCAACCTTGACGCTCACCGCAACCGGCACGTCGCCCGTTCAGCTCGTGGCCTTCGTGAATGGCCGGCAGATTGCGAGCGCGACCGACAGCAGCAGCGCCGCCATCACCGGCAACGGCTACGCGGGCCTGTTCACGCTCAACGCCGGCGTGGCGTTCGACACGTTCGTGCTCAGCGGAGCCGGCAGCTCGAGCGGGCCCGCGCCGGATGCCGGCTCTGTCGTGGATGCGGGCGCTGCAGTCGACGCGGGCGTCGCGCGCGATGCGGGCTCGAACATCGATGCAGGCGGCGGCACCTCGACGGGCGGTAGCGGGAGCCTCACGCTCACTGTCGAGTATACGGATACGAACCACCGCATCTTCGCGGTGGATCCCAACGGCACCGCATACGCCGCCGATCTCAGCGGCGACAACACCATCTACGCGAGCACCGACGGCAGAACGTGGTCCGCGCGCGGCAACGACTCGAATCACTACGTCTCGCAGATGACCGCGCTGTCCGACGGCGTCTTGCTGGCCGACGTCATCCTCGACGACGGCACGCACGCGATGGCGCGCTCGTTGGACTCGGGCCAGACGTGGAGCGACGTGCTCAGCCTGGGCAACTACCGCGCGCTCACCTCGCACAACTGGGGCGAGCTCGACGGCGAGGTCTTCTTCCTCGAGTACCAGGACTTCACCAACGGCAACGCCACGCTTCGCCTCTGGGTGAGCGACGACCGCGGCGCGAGCTGGAGCGTGCGAAACACCTTCACCACGCATCGTCACGGACACGGGATGATTCCGGATCCTGCGCGTCACGCACTATGGATTTACTTTGGTGACACCGATGCGCAGTCGGGCATCTATCGCTCGACCGATGCAGGGAACACCTTCACGCTGATGCTCAGCGGCCAGCCCGGCGACGTCGTGGACGCCATCGTGCGCGCCGACGGCTCGCTGCTCTTCGGCCAGGACATCTCCTTCCTGCCGCCGACGCCGCACATCGCCACGCTGGCCATCAACGGCGCGTACAACGAGCTCGCCCAGATCATCGGCCCCAGCTACGCCATCCACGCCATCCGCAGCGGCGGCTATGTGGTTGGCTCCGAGCGCGAGCCCGATGGCGACATCTACCCGCCAGGGGAGGTGAGCGCGCACGTCTACGCGAGCCCCGACGGCGTGAGCTGGCAGCAGGTTCTCGATTACCCCCGCCTCAACAGTACCGACAACGCCCGCGCTGACGTGTACTGGGAGCTGCCTTCAGGCGAGCTCCTGCTCGAGCTCGAGAACATCCAGGGCTTCGGGCCGCAAGGGAAGGGTTACCAACTCTTGAAGGTCGTGCGCTGAGAGGTTGGACGAGGTATCGGGGTTCCGCGATGCTCAGGAGATGCGCCCAACGAATCCCCGGCACCGCGGGTTGGCTGCAGCCGTCGCCATCGGGTTGGCCTTGTTCCTCGCAAGCTGCGGCGGCACGGATCCGCTCAGCAACGTCGGCACCGTTCAGTCGGCGCGGGTCACTGGCGTGAAGTGGTCCGGCTTCGACGTGGTCGTCGGCTGGAGCTGGGCCAGCGGCACGCTCGAGGTGGTGGACCTCGAGGGGCAGGCGCACGCATTCCCGGTGAAGCTCAGCGGCCCTGCGGTCGGCGTGGTCTTCGACTTCGACGGCGAGAGCTTCGGCAACGGCATCATCGACCTGCACTTGCCGCCGGGGAAGACGCTCCACGGTACGGACCTCACTGGTCAGTACTTTGGAAGCGAAGAGGCCTTACAGATTGGAATTGGCGTCGAGTCGCACAACCTGAAGAACTCCTCGGGCGTCACCATCGACGACACGGACTTCGGGGTGGGGATCGGGGTCTTCGCGGCCGGCGAGTGGATTGATCTCTCGGAGCAGTAGCGTCAGAGCACCGCGCGGAAGCCCACGGTGGGCAGCACGTAGCGAATCGCGTTGCCGCCGATGATGCCGCCGGTCTCCTGGGACACCGTGGTGTTGAGGATGTCGACGTAGAAGTCGAGCAGCCACGTGTTCCACACCGCGCGCTTGTCGATGCGCAGGTCGAGCTGGAACTCGGGATCGCTGCGCGAGATATTCGAGCCGAAGATGGTCGTCAGCGGCGTGCCCGTCTGGACGAGCACGCGCGAGCCGAACTCCCAGTTTCTCGGTAGGCGAATGCCTGCAACGAAGTTGAGGATGTGCGTTCGGTCGAAGTCCGAAGGGCCCCAGGTGCCGTCGTCATTCTGTCGCTCCGAGCGCGAGAGCGTGTAGCTGATCCAACCGAAGATTCCGTTCGAGTCGCGGTGTCGCAAGAGCAGCTCCGCGCCGTACGCGCGGCCCACGCGGCGCGTGTACAGGTCGGAGATGGATTGCGGCTGTGAGTTTCCCGCTGTCGGCGGCCCGAGCTGCCAGGGCGCATAGGTCGGCTGCGGCTGCTGCACGCTGCTGACGCTCGGGTTGACCGTGAGGTCGAAGAGCACTGGGTTGTTATCATTATAATAGAGATTGAAGTCGAGATCGCTCGAGGCGCCGAGCCTCGTCTCCGCGCCGATGCTGGTCTGGGTCGACGCGAGGAGCCCCAGATCCAGTGAGGACTGCTCCAGGCCCGGGACCGGAACGAACAGCCGCGGCGGCTGGTGGAAGCGCCCCACGACGCCCTTGAGCGTGGTTCCGCCGACCTCCGCATCGGAGAGCACGTAGCGGGCCATCAAGCGCGGGTCGAGGCTGGTCTGGTTCACGGTCTGCGGCGTTCCCGTCTCGTGGTACAGGTCCGCGCGCACGCCGGGGATGACCGAGAGCTTCGGCGCGGGGCGCAGCACCGCCTCGACGAACACGCCCGCAGTGGTGAACGTGCCGTCGGGATTCTCGAGGGTGTTGAGCGCGCTCGGCGCGCCGCCGTCGGGTGGCGCGTTGATGGTCGACACGGTGACGTCCGCGCCGGCGTTCAGGTCGAGCACGCTCGCGACCTGCTGGTGAACGCGCGCTTGCGGATTGATCGACCAGACCTTGCCGCCGCTACCCGAGCCAACCGAGCGATCGCTGTCGGTCGCGAGCAGGCTGTTGTCGTAGCCGAGCACCACGCGGAAGAGCTGGTTAGACTCGGCGTCGCCGTGGCGGTAGCGCAGATCCACGCGGTGGAAGGTGAAGAGCGCCACCGTGAGCAGCGGGGCGGTGTCGCTCGTGCGCACGCGAACGACGTCCTCCGCGCCGTAGGCGAAGACCGTCCAGCGGTTCAAGGATGGGCCGCCGTCGAGGCGAAGTTGATAGTCCCAATAGGCGAGCTTCAAGTCGGGCGTGAGCAGGCTCAAGATGAGTCCCGGATAGCCCGTGCGCCCCGCGGCGGTGACGGTCACGCCGAGAGGCTCGATGGGCTCGCGCACCAGCACGCCGGTCTGCACGAGGTTCACGTCGATATCGATCTTGTGCTCGTCGGGTTTTCCAGCGCGCGTCTGGCCGTCGATGATTCCACCGGTGTAGCCGCCGTACTGCACGGGGAAGCCGCCCGGATAGAAGTCGACGTGATCGATGAGCTCGGGGTGCACCACGCTCGGTCCGCCGAAGAGGTGGAAGAGCAGCGGGAGCCGGACGCCGTCGAGGAAGATGCCCGTATCGCCCGGGCTCGAGCCGCGCACGATGGGGAGCGGGAGCAGGCTCATCACCTGGCTCACGCCCGGCAGCGTGTTCACCGCGCGGAACGGATCGCCGAAGGTGCCGGGCACGCGCGTGAGCTCGCGTCCGGAGAGCGTGGTTCGTGAGACCTCGGTGCGGTCGCGATCGCTGCGCACGGTTGCTTCGTACGGGTCGTAGCTCTTGCGCGTGAGCAGGTACTTCACAGCCAGCCGCACGCCTTTGCCGACGCGCTCGGTCTGCAGAAACTTCTCGTGCGTGTCCCCGAAGACCTGCACTTTCAAAGGCAGCCCCGAGCGGACCGCGACGTTGAACGCACCCTTCTCATCGCTCTGGGTCTGCACATCGTGCCCATCGGGATCGGTGACGATGATGGTCGCGCGCACGACGGGATTTCGCGTGCCGCGCTCGATGAGGAGTCCCTCGAGGACCGCGTCGCGCTGCGGCTCGTCGGGCATCGGCGGTGGAGGCGGCGGCATGAAGGTCTGCGTGAATGGCAGACGCACGGGCACCGGTTCACCGTTCGCCGTCGCAGGCTTGAAGCGGAACTTCTTCACACCTTCGACGACGGTCGCATCGGCCTTGGGCTCGAGGCTGGTCTGGACTTCGATGTCGCTGACCATTCCATCGACGCCTACGGTGATCATCACCGTGACCTGACTCGGCGCGTGCAATGGCGGCGCGTCGGCCGGGTAGTCGATCTGCGGCATCTCGAGGGCCACGGGCGGCGTGACGGCCATGGGCGCAGGCGGCTCCGCACCGGCGTCGACAGGACCGGAAGCAGTCAGCGCGAGGGCGAGGAGCGCGATCACCGCCACGTGAACCACCAGCCGAGCTGGAAGCCCTGGTTTCGCCACCACTGGGTGAGGACGACCTGCTTGCCTGTTTCGGGATCGACGCGCCCGAACGAGTCCTGACACTCCGTCCACTGCGCATTGAGCTGCGCGTATGGGCCGGTGGAGAAGAGCGGGCCCACGACGAACAAGTACTCGGTCCGCGCGAGCGTGGAGAGCGCGTCGCCAGAGCAGCTCTGGAGCTTCTCGGAATCGGAGAGCGTGCGGCTCACCGGTTCAGAGCCTGGAGAGAAGCTTCCGGTGTCTCGGGTTTGGTCGTCGATGCTCAATCCGCCGTAGCCGAGGCCGACGGCGACGGAGAGCCCGCGCCACACGTGCAGCTCGGGCTCGGCGGTGATGCTCCAGCGCACGCCGCCTGGGCCGCCACCGTAGAGCAGGGTGAGTCCCGCTTCCCAGTACGCGTCGACGCGATAGCTCGGCCGGAGGATGACCGCGTTGCTGGTGAACGCGAGTGCGGGTCCGATTCCGTGGACGTCTGCCCAGCCGTAACCGAGCGCGACGCGCAGCCCGGGCTCGGTCCAGGCCTGCACGTCCTCTTGTGTGGGCAGGCTCAGTCGAACGCGATCCGACTGCGCGAGGTCGATCATCTCCTTCTCGTCCATCACGTGGACGATGACGCCGCCGTCGCTCGAGTCGCCGCCGTCGAGGGTCGACGTGCCGCCGTCGTCGCTGCTTGGGCCGAGCGAGGGCGAGGCCCCGCCATCCAACGGACCTGCGTCCACGTCGAGCGCGCCGGCGTCGACGACGGCGCTCATCGGCGCGCCCGCGTCGACGTCGAGGCCCGCGTCTGGGTCGGCCGCGGCCACGCTCAGCGCGACCATCCAGAGCGCTAGGGACATGGCCACCAGCTTGGCTTCGCCGCGGTGTGGTCCCACTCCGGCGTGATGCAGAACGGATCGTCGGCGCAGCCACTCAGCCCGTAGGTCCACATCGTCGGACAGAACGGGCCCGTCTCCACGATGGCCAGGTAGTCGCTACCGAGGCACACGACCGTGCCGGATTTGCCGCTCGGATCGATCGGATCGGGATTCTCCTGCGCCTCGCCAAGAAGTTGATGGCCGTCGATGGTTTCGCACAGGAACGTCAACGCTTCATCCGCCGTCAGCGGGTGCACCTCGATCACGGTGCTCACGGGCGCGTGGCTGCAACCTCCGTCGCCAGCCGGCGAATACGGCGGCGCCGAGAGGAACGAGAAGCCTTGAGGCGGATCATCGCAGCCGGGTGCCGGGTAGAAGTTGGAGTTCTCGGCGAAGCCGCCCTCGCGGAAGACCAGCCGCTGTTGTGACGCATGGAGCGAGTAGAAGCTCGCGGCGACGACGTTGTCTTGCTGCCCGCCGACGGGGCCGCCGAAGTGCCCCTCGCCCTCGCCCTTGCTGACGACGCCGAAGATCGTGAGCTGTCCATCGCCGTCGAGATCCTCGGCGACGACCAGCGTGCCGTAGGCGATTCGCGTTTGGTCGTCGCCCACCGAGACGGAGGCGTCGGGAAGCGCGGAGAGCGAGATGGTGAAGCTCCCGTCGGCGGCGATGGGAACCGAGGCCTCGATCTGGCCGGGAAACACGCCGTACAGATCGGGGCACGCCAGCCCCGCGTCCTGGTACTTCTGGCAGAGCGGGTCGATGTTCGGAATGGTGGCCCAGACGAGCGCGCCAACCAGAGGGGCGCTCGGGTCCTGGCGAATGAGCGAGGCCGTGTCCACGTGACCGTGGATCACCACGAGCGGCGGCGCCGAGACCGAGAGGTCGTGCACGCCGCCGCCGCAGGCGCAGAGCAGCAGCAACGCCGACGCAATGCCCAGCGAGCGCTCAGAGGTCATACGCCGCTCCGAGCCGGGCAAAGCCGCCGAGGCGATCTTCGGTCGCGCCATCGACGCGGGCCCACGTGGCGCAAGGTCCCACCGCGATGAGACCGCGGATTCCCGCACGCAGGTGGAGCGTCAATCCAATCTCGCCGAAGAGCTCCGGCCCCCACGACCAGCTCGTCTGTCGACCGCCCGGGACGCCCGCGGCCTGGATGCGCTGGATCTGATGTCGGCTGAGGACCTCGTAGACACCGGCGCCGCCTGCGCCGAGCTGCGCGAAGAGCTGTGCTGAGCCGAGCGTGCGTTGCGCGCCGATCGCCGCGGCGAGCTGCAGCTGGTGATGGTCGATGAGCCAGCTCTCGTTGGCTGCGGAGGCGAGCGCCCAGCCGAGTCGGCCCGAGGCGAAGAAGGGTGAGAGGCCGAGCGTGCGTCGAACCTCGGCGGTGGCGCCGAGCGCGAGGCCTTGATCGAGCGCCAGCGGCGTCGAGGTCTGGGCGGCGGCGCTCAGCTCCCAGCGCGGTCCCGGGACGTCCGGGGGCGCGTCGGCCAGCGCGGCGACGAGGAGCAGCGGTGCGAGAGGGACGAGCAAAGCGTCACGAGTTCGAAGCGGCCCGGGTGGAGACTACCCGATACGCACGATGCCGTTAAAACGACGTTGCCGTGAGGGGAGCTTCAGGAGCCCGCTTCGGGAGGCCTGGCGCCTCACTTGCTCGAGGCGCTTCATCGAGGAGGCGCGTCCTTGCGCCGGCTGGCAGGATGGTCCCTCTGATCGCGAGGCCCCATGAGCGACGCCATCCACGACTTCTGGACCTGGTGGAAGACCCACAACGAGTCCTACGCGCACGCCTTCGACAGCCACCAGCCGCTCTCGGATGAGCTCATCGGCGAGATGAACGAGCGCGTGGCCGCCATCTCCAAGAACCTCGATTGGGAGTTCGGTCCCGGGTCGAAGAGCCGGCACCATCTCTGCCTGAGCGCCGGGGGCGATCCCGTCCTGCGGGTGATAACCGAGCGATGGCTGAAGAAGGGGCCGCCCGCGTCCGAGGTCTGGGAGTACTACCCGGCGCGCCAGCCGCACGGCTCGGCGGGAATTTCCCTTCGCTTCGACGGTCACGACATCCCACTTGATAAGTATCAATTCGAGATTGTCGAAGACACCAACCGCGAGGTGCTCGACATTCAGGCGTTTCATCCGTCCTTCGCAGCCATGAAGGACGAGAACGCGCGAGGACAGGCGCTCTTCATCAGCCTCGACAACCTGCTCGGCGAGGACGGCGTCGAGCAGTGGCTCGGAGACATCAAGGTCGTGGATGCGTCGCCGGCGAACGCAGCATCGAGCGCCGACCTTCGCGATCGTATGAACGAGCTCGCGTCGCGTGCGAAGGGAGATCGCTGGTGCAGCATGCAAGGCGAGCGGGATGGCCGACCATCGTTCGTCACCGCGAACCTCGCGGTGAAGCGGATGCAGCACCTGCTCCTCGAGATGCACCTGACGGTGACGCTGCCTTTCGCGAAGCCCAACGAACACGGACTGCCGACCAAAGAGGAGTCCACGGCGCTTGACGCCCTCGAGGATGAGCTCTTCGCCACCCTCGACGCGCACGCGCTCTACCTGGGACGAATGACAGGCAACGGCGTGCGCACCTTGCATTTCCGCGTGATGGAAGGTGGTCCGGCGCCCTCGCTCGTGGAGCGCTGGGCGGAGAAGCACAAGGACAAGAAAAGGGTCTTCGAGATTCACATGGACCCACGCTGGGAGAAGCGCGCGTGGCGGTAGCATCGAGCAATCTCATTTCTAAATGCGTTCCAGATGGAGTTGCCGCTCAGCCGGAGGCTTTGAGCAGCGCATCGCGATCATCATCACGGCTGGTCTCCTCGCTGCATGCTCGGGCTCTTCGGGCTCCACCGACACCGGGACGACCACCGGCTTGAGCACCACCAGCCACACCTCGGGCAACTCGGGCGGCAACAACAGCAGCGGCACGGGCACCACCGGGTGCAACCCCACCTGTCAGAGCACCTGCGACTGCCCCGTGCCGCAGAGCTATCCATCGTGCTCGTAGCAGTCGTGCACGAACGGCGTGTGCGGCTGATCCCTGGCGCATGAAGGACGTGTCGGGGCCAGGAAGCCACTCCCAGATCCACCACTGAGTTCAAGTCAGGATGTGGGAGGCGCTTCCAAGCGCCGACAGCCTCAGGCCCTCCGCGACACCCGCTCGATGAGCGCTTGAAGCTCAGCGAGCTCGGCGGGCTTGTAGAGCACGTTCGGCCGGCGAGCCTCGACGAGCGCGGCAGCGGGAGGCGTCGTCGGACCGCCGGTCATCACGATGGTGCGCGGGTCGAGCCGCGGATCGATTGATGTGCAGCGCGCGAGCCAGCTCTCGGCGCCGCCCTCGGGCATCATCAAGTCGCAGAGCACCACGTCGTGCAGCGACTTGGCGGCCACCTCGAGCGCTTGATCCACCGACGCGGCCGCGTCGACCTGGAACGACGGCGCGAGCGCCAGCGTCATGACCTCACGCAGATCGTCGTTGTCTTCAATCACCAGCACGCGAAGTCGCTTCGCGCTCGGGACACTCGCAGGCGTCGGCGGCGCCGTCGCGCTGGGCGAGCTCGCGAGCTCGGCGGCCGGAAGCTCCAGCACCATCTCAGTGCCCTCGTGATCCGAACGCCCAACGAAGAGCGTGCCCCCTTGCCGAACCATCAGGCCTCGCGAGACAGCCAGGCCCAGACCCGTGCCCTCGCCGACGGGCTTCGTCGTCGCGAACGGCTCGAACAGCCGATCGCGCACTGCCGGAGAGATGCCCGGACCATCGTCGGCGACCGTGAGCTGCACGCGCTCTCCCGCGCGCACCGCGTGGATGAGAACGCCGCCTGGTGCCGGCCGCTCCTTCAGCGCGTGCGCGGCATTAACCAGAAGGTTCACGATCACCTGCTGCAAGAGCCGCGGGTCGCCGCGCGCGTAGAGCGAACCATCCACGGACACCTCGACCTGAATCCCGGCCGTCGAGACGGACGCGGCCGCGATGGCCTGGCTCACCACGGGGGCGACGGCAAACGCGGTCGCCGGCGTGGTCGTGGAAGAGGGCGGCCGACCGACCTCCAGGAGCTGGCTCACGATCGCCGAGATGTGCTGCGTGGCCGCGCGAACCCGCTCGATGCGCTCTCGCGTCGCCGGCGCCTTTGCCTCCTCGAGCTGCAGCTCGAGCTGCTCCAGGTTCTGGAGGATGACCATCGCCGGGTTGTTGATCTCGTGCGCGACGCCAGCCGCGATCCGGCCCAGCCCCGCCAGGCGCTCGTGTTGATCGGCCCGCGCCTGCGCCTCGAGGAGCTGGCGCGTGCGCGAGGCCACCTCTTGCTCGAGGTTCTTGGAGAGCGCATCGAGCCGGCCCGCGTCCTCCACGAACCTGCGCGCGTAGCTCATGCCGATGCCTCCCACGACCAGCACCGTCATCGCTTCCGTCATCTGGGGAATGGCGATGACGTGGGTGAACGTCAGCGTGTCGCAGATGCCGGTGAGCACCAGGACTGTCGCGCCGATCATGGGCAGGCGCGCGTGCCAGCCATCGCGCCAACGTCGACCGCCGCCGAACGCCGTGCCGAGGATGGCGACGAAGAGGAACGCCAAGCAGAAGAGCCCCAGCGGCGTGGCCTCGGCGTGCGTGTAGGTCACGCCGATCCACTCGACGCGAACCTGCTGCAGCGGCCCCACCACAAGCGTGCCCGGCAGGACGGCCAAGAAGGCCATGACCGCGATCGCGAAGACGGCGGCGTTCTCGATGGTGCGAAGCAGCCGGCGTTCAGAGATGGCGAAGAGCCGAATCCAACCGAGGCCGTAGAGCAGGGAGGACGCGAGGGCGAGGCGCTCACCGACCAGCACGTCGCGTTCGCTCAACGTGACCACGTTGGAGAGATTGAAGAAGGAATACGCCGCGGCGGCCGTGGCGACGAACGAGAACGCTCGGAGCTCGCGCCACCCAGGTGCTCGGGAGATCGCGAGCGCGAGACCGGCCATCAACAGGCCGCTCAGCGTGCCGGCCGCGCCAATCAAAATCCCCGGGTTGATCTCTGTCATCACGCCACCGCCGTCCCAAGGCGTCAGCATGATTATCGAGTCGGATTGATCATGGCGAAAAATCCGGTCTGTGGTCTTTCATACAGTTGCCTCACAACTCCAAGTGAGGTTTGGGAAGCCCCTTCCACCACTGGGGGCGCCAAATCGATGTGCAAGGCGTGCCAACTCTCGAAAGTTGCTGAACGCGCCGCTCCACGGGTCGAAGATCGATCAGGCGATACTTGGAGATAGCACCATGCGCACGGCTCTACGGCTCTTTCGATGGCTTCGTGGGTGACGATGGTCTTCGTCGTCGCGGGTTCGCGCCCGGCGAGCGCGGAGGATTCGAAGCGATTCGATCCCTGCGACCGGGTGCAGGCGGCGTGCATCTCGGCTGGCTTCACCGCAGGCCGCGACCGTCTTGCCGCAGGGCGTATCTCCGAGCTTCTCGAGGTTGGCTTCGTTGAGGTCCGTGAGCTTCGAAGGCGTGTGCGACGGGGCCGGTCCCGCGGAGCGCATGCAAGCAGGTCGAGGACGCCTGCCAGGCCGCTGGCTACTACCCGGGCGGAATGGGTGAGAAGAAGGGCATCCTCGTCGACTGTGAAGATCAAATTCTTCAGGGCAAGACAATCACGAATGTGAAGATTGATTCGAAGATCGTCACCCAGTGTCGCGCGGAGAGTGGTCGGAGGTAGTGCCTCGATCAGGCAATCTGCATCACCACGCGGCCATCAATCTTCCCGGCCTGCATCCGGTCGAAGATGTCGTTGGCCGCGTCGAGCGGCTCGACGGTGTAGTTGCATTTCACGAGTCCGCGCGCAGCCAGGTCCAGCGTCTCCTGGAGATCCTTTCGGGTCCCGACGATGGAGCCGATCACGCTGATGCCCTTGAGCACCAGGTCAAACACCGACACCGGCATCTCCTCCGGCGGGAGCCCGACGATCACCAGTTTCCCGCCTGGCTTCAGCGCGTCGAACGATGAGCGAAACGAAGCGGTCGACACCGCGGTCGCGATGACCACGTCTGCGCCGCCGAGCTTCTGAACGGCCTTGCCGACGTCCTGCGACCTGGCGTTGATGGTCTCGTCTGCGCCGAGCTGTCTTGCGAGCGCCAGCGCGTGTTCCTCGACGTCGACGGCGATCGTTCGCGCGCCCTCGACCTTGGCGTACTGCAAGGCCATGTGGCCGAGCCCGCCCACGCCCGAGATGAGGACTGTCTTGTCGGGCGAAGCGCCGCCGAGCTTCACGGCCTTGTACGTCGTCACGCCGGCGCAGAAGTGCGGGCTGATCTCCGCGAGGTCGAGGCCGTCGGGGATCTTTCCGACGTACCGACCGTCGGCGACCACCTTCTCGGCGTAGCTGCCGTCGACGGTGTAGCCGGTCATCTGCTGGTTCGGACATAGCGTCTCCCAGCCCGAGAGGCAGGCCGAGCACAACCCACACGCTGTGTGAAGCCAGGGCACTCCCACCCGGTCGCCCTCTTTGAGGTGCGTCACCAGCTTGCCCACCTTTTCGATCACGCCCACGCCCTCGTGCCCCGGGATGAGCGGCAGCTTCGGCTTCACCGGCCAATCTCCGTGGGCCGCATGCAAGTCGGTATGACAGACGCCGCAAGCGTGAACCTTGACGATGACGTCATTCGGACCGCGAAGCTGCGGCTCGGGGAGGTCGCGCGGAACCAGCGGCGCGCGCAGCTTCTCGACGACCATGGCCTTCATGGGTGCCTCCATTGTTGGATGTCTGCTCGCTGGCTAGCCGTGCGCTCGCAAGTAGGCGAAGAGGGCGGACATCAGCACGACCACGGCGCCCGTGAAGAGCACCAGTCGATCCGCGACCAGACGGCGCATGGCGGCCTCCTAGACGAAGCTGTAGCGCTCCGAGTGGTACTTATGAATCGGCACTCCCATCTGTCCGAGCGCCTTCTCGACGGCATCCATCATCAAGTCGGGTCCGCAGATGAAGTAGTCGTGCTCTACATAGGGACGCGGCAGGTGGCGCCGAAGCAGGTCGGCGTCGACGTAGCCCTTCTCGCCCGTCCAGCCCTCGGGCGGCTGGGAGAGCACATGCACCACGGTCAGCGCGAGCCTCGACTTCAGGCTCTCGAGCTCTTCGCGAAACGTCACCGACTCCCAATCGCGGCTTCCGTAGAGCAGGACGATGGGACGCTTGTCCCCGCGATCGGCGAGGGTCCGGAGCATGCTCATCATCGGCGTGATGCCCACGCCGCCCGCGATGAGCACGTGGACGTCAGATGGGTCGCCCATCGTGAACGCGCCGTACGGGCCATCGAGGAACACGCGTCTGCCTTCGGGCACGCGATCGATGTCATTCGTGAAGTCGCCGAGCTTGCGAATGGTGAGCTCGACAGAACCGTCGGTCGCTGCGGCGCTCGAGGAGATGCTGAACGGGTGCGCGCTGATCTTGAACGGCGAGCCATAGACCGTGAGCCAAGCGAATTGGCCCGGGCTGAATTGCATGCCCGGATGTCCCTCCGGCTGCATCACCAGGGTGAAGCTGTCGCCGCGCTCGGCGCGAACCTCGCGGACGCGATAGGGCCTGCGAAGAATGAACCACGGCTTGATGAGCCGCACGTACACCAACAACGCAATCCAGAAGAGCGTCAAGCCAATCCACAATCCACGCTTCCAGGGATCCTGGAGGTAGAAGCTCCAGCCGATCATGTGCAGCACGCCCGCACCGACGGCCAGAAGGGCGAGCACCACATGCGTGACGTGCCAGGCCTCGTAGCTGAGCTTCAACTTCGCGCGCCAGATGGCCATCACCACGAGCGCGATGAGTGAATACGTCGAGAGCGCAGCGAAGCGGGCGCGCCACGGGGCGGTGAACGAGTTGAGCAGCGCGATCAGCTCCGGGCGAACAATGAACAAGATGATGGGATGCGCCACGACCAAGGCCACGGCGACGAGCGAGATCTGTCGATGGAAGTGGTAGATGACGTCTTCGCCCCAGGGCTCGGTGACAAAGCGAAACCGCGCGGTCAGACCGAACTGCAGGCCCATCATCGCCAGGCCCGCGTAGCCGAACGCCACGGAGAGCTCGGTCCCGAAGCCGCGGTGCGGCGGCCACGCGCCCAGAAGGAGCGCGAACAGCGGCGCCAGAATGAAGAACAGGTAAATGACAATCCACAGTGTCCCGCGGAGGCCGTAGGTGGCCTTGAACCAGCGGCGCGCCTCGCCACGCTGAAGGCGAGGTGCGGTCCAGGTCTCTCGCGTGAGCGTCGCCATTCTCAGTGCACCAGCTCGGCGCCCGACGGAACCTCGAGCTCCTGACCCTTGCGCTGCGCCTCGAGCAAGAACGCGGTGAAGATGAGGCCCACGTGTGAGTACGCCTGCGGGTAGTTCCCGAGCTGCCGGCCGAACCGCGGGTGGTACTCCTCGGCCAGCAGACCGAGCTGGCTGCGAATGGAGAGCAGCTTCTCGAAGAGGCCCTGCGCTTTCCTCGTCTTGCCTTGCATGATGAGGTTGTCGGCGAGCCAGTAGGTGCAGATGAGGAAGGTCGCCTCGTCGCCGGGCAGGCCGTCCACGCCGGTCTCCGTGGCGTAGCGCAGCACGTAGCCATCGACGGTGAGGTCCTTCTCGATGGCCGCCACGGTCGACACCATCCGCGGGTCGTTGGCGGGCAGCAGGCCCATCATGGAGATGAGGAGCACGCTCGCGTCGAGCGCGTCGGAGCCGTACGACTGCGTGAACGCGCCGAGGCGTGCGTTGTAGGCGCGCGCGAGGATGTCGCGGCGGATCTCTTCGCGCGTGGCGCGCCAGCGGTTCAGCCGCTTGAGCAACCGCTCCGGCGCGTCGTGGCCGAACTGCTCGCCGAACTTCACGCCGCGGTCCATCGCCACCCAGGCCATGAGCTTGGAGTGCGTGAAGTGGAGATGGGTGTCGCTGCGAATCTCCCAGATGCCCTCGTCGGTGCGCTGCCAGTTCTTCTCCACGAAGTCGACGATCTCCACGAGGAGATTCCAAAGTATCGGAATGCCTTGCCCGATGCCGTGCGTCCGCGCTTCATAGAGGCTGTTGAGGACCTCGCCGTAGATGTCGAGCTGGAACTGGTCGTATGCCGCATTGCCGATGCGCACGGGCGCGGAGCCTTCGTAGCCGGGGAGCCAGGGGAGGGTGGTCTCGGTGAGGCGGTGGCGGCCGGCGATGCCGTACATGATCTGGGCCTGCGAGGGGGCTCCCGCGATGGCGCGCAGGAGCCAGTCGCGCCAGGCGTGCGCCTCTTCGTGGTAGCCGCCGAGCATCAGCGCGTCGAGCGTGAACGTGGCGTCGCGCAGCCAGCAGAACCGATAGTCCCAATTGCGGACGCCGCCGAGCTCTTCGGGCACCGAAGTGGTGGCCGCAGCGAGGATGCCGCCGGTCGGCTGATAAGTAAGAGCTTTGAGCGTGATGAACGAGCGGATCACGGCGTCGCGATAGGGGCCCTCGTAGCGGCAGTGTCCGGCCCACGTTTGCCAGTGTTGAACCGTGCGGGCCAGCTCGCGCTCGGCGTCGACGGGGATGTGCTGGCGGAGCTCGTGCGATGGGTAGTACGCAAGCGTGAAGGGCAGCCGCTGGCCGGGGCGAACGGTGAAGTGCGCTTCGAGGCGAGCCTCGTCCCAATCGGGCACGAGCTCCACGGGGCTCGAGAAGGCGAGCGCGTCTGGGCCTGCCGTGAGCGTGGCCTGGTGGTCATGCAGCTGAATCCAGGGATTGAGCTTGCCGTAGGCGAAGCGGACCTTGAGATCGAGGTGCATCGCCACTTCGCCTTCCACGCCTTCCACGATGCGGACCACATCGTGATGCGAATCGCCGGGAGGCATGAAGTCCACGAGGCGAACCTTGCCGCCCGTGCAGGTCATCTCCGTCTCGAGCACGAGCGTCTCGGGGAGATAGCGCTGGCGGATGGAGAGCACCTCCTCCGCGGGGCGCAGCTTCCAATAGCCGTGGGCGTCGGTTCCGAGCAGCCTGGCGAAGCAGGCGTCGGAGTCCACGCGTGGGAGGCACATCCAGTCGAGCGAGCCGTCCCGGGAGATGAGCGCCAGGGTCGTGGAGTCGCCGATGAGTCCGTAGTCTTCGAGCAAGGTCGCCATTTGCGTTGAAGCTGGGGACAATCGCTTGCGCGTGCCAGTCCACTCAAACGGGGCGCAGCAACGCCCGCGCAGGAGCACCGTCGGCGCCTGCGAGGCGAAGGGGCAAGCAGAGCAACTCGTAAACACCAGGTGCGACGGCGTGAAGGTCGAGGCCTTCGATGATGCCGATGCCTGCCTCGAGCAGCGCGCGGTGCGTGGGGACGCCCTCCTTCATTCCGGCGATGGAGAGGTAATCAATACCGACCGTGCGAACGCCGCAGCCCACGAGGTACTTCGCGCCTTCGAGCGACAGGAAGACGAAGTCTTCGAGGAAGGGCTGGCTTGGCCAGCTGCGCTCGGAGTTGCGCGTGCGAAAGAGCAGCCGCTCGCCCGCACGGGGCTCGAGCGGACGCAGCTCGGCCACGCCGATGGAGCTTGGATTGTGAATGTCCAGCACGCGCGCGCGACCGATCAGGTTCTCGAGGGGCACCTCGTCGATCCCTGCGGCGCCTTGTATGAAATGCAAAGGCGCGTCGACGTGGGTGCCGCTGTGCACGCCGAGCGAGAGCCTGGAGACGGTGGCCTCGTCGCCGGCCGCCAGGTCCATCGTTCGTTCGAGCTGGATGCTCGGGTTGTCGGGCCAGCGGACCATGCCGTCGCGTATGGGCACGGAGACATCCAGCCAGCCTCGAGTCTGCGCAGTCATGACGGGCTCGGATCTGCGAGGTGCACCACCTGCTTGATGCCTTCGCGCTTGGAGATGATGCGCTGCGCGCCGTCGATGTTGGAGCGCTCGGTGATGATCGCGCGCACGGCGTCCGGGAAGAGGAGCATGCCTTGCTCGAGGAAGTGGAACGCGGTTGCGAAGTCGCGGCGGCTCGCGTTCACGGTGCCCATCACCACCTGGTTTTGGAGCACGAGCTGACGCATCAGCCGATCGGTGTGGATCGACTTGGGCTCGCCGAGCGCGGGCACGGCGGTGAAGACGAAGATGCCATTTGGTCCGAGCGCAGAGAGCGCCGAGAACGCCACGCTCGAGACGCCGACCGCTTCGTAGATCACGTCGAGCGGCCCGAGCTCCTTGGAGAGCTGCTCCAGCGGCACGTCCTGTCCGGAGACGTAGGTTGCGCCCATGTCTCTCGTGAGCTTCGCTCTCGGTGACGCCGACGGCTCGAGCGAGTACACGAACGTCTCGTAGTCATTAATCACCATGCCCATCGCGCCGAGCAGGCCCACGGGGCCTGCGCCGAGAGCGAGCGCACGCAGGCGTGGACGATCCCACGGGAGCCGGGCCTGGATGCCTTCGCCTTGCTTCCACGCCTTCGCGGCCACGGTCAGCGGCTCGGTCAGCACGGCGACATCGGTGAGTTGCTTCGGGACGACGATGAGGTTGTCCTCCTCTTCGACGACGAAGCTCTGGAGAAAGCCGTCCTGGCCCTTGATGCCGCGTTCGGTGAAGTCGCCGGTCACGCAGAAGTCCTGGCGGCCGGCGCGGCACGGTCGACACCACGGATGCGGACACGGCCTGCGCACGGTGGGGACGACCAGCATTCCCTTCTTCACGAGCGTCACGTCCGGACCGGTGTCGAGTACCTCCGCCACGCACTCGTGACCGAGCACCAGGTGGTCGCCGCCCTGCGGAGGAACCGCGTGGCCCGAAAACGCAATCTCCCGATCGGTGCCGCAGATGCCTACTTCGAGGACCTTGAGCATCACCTCGTGGCCCTCGATCGTGCGGGGCGGCTGCCGTTCGAGGATCCGCACCTCTCGCTTCTCTGGAAATGCTGCGACCGCACGCACGATGCACCTCCTGCGACTTCACTGCAGGTGAATCCCGAACATCCCCACGTCGTTGACGGGCGAGAGCGGCGGCTGACCGCTCAGCACACGCACCGCCTCTTCGGCGGCGATGCGCCGCACCAGGCCAATCGACTCTTCCGAGTAGTAGGCCGCGTGCGGCGTGATGATGCAGTTGGGGAGCCGGAAGAGTGGATTCGTCGCGCGCCACTCGCGCACCTTGGCCGGCTCCTCTTCGATGTCGTCGAGCGCCGCGCCGGCAATCCAGCCCTCGGACAGCGCGTGGTACAGCGCCACGTCGTCGACGATCGGTCCGCGCGCGGTGTTCACCAGAATCGCGCTCGGCTTCATTCGCCGGAGCGTGTCGCGGTTGAAGAGGTGGTGCGTCTCGGGCGTCAGCGGCGACTGGATGAGCAGATAGTCCGAGCCGGTGAGCAGCTCGTCGAACGACACGGGCTTCACGCCCGCCCGGTAGAGCGCTTCGGGGTCGATGAACGGGTCGTGCGCCCAGAGCTCCACGCCGAATGCCCGGGCGCGTGCGGAGATGAGCTGTGCGATCGATCCAAAGGAGAGGATGCCCAGCACCCGTCCGCGGATGCGATGAATGGGCGCGCCGGTCTGCCAGGCCCACTCGCCGCGTTGGGTGGCGCGGTCGTACTCGACGATCTTCCGAGCAGCCGCGAGCCAGAGCGTGACCGCGTGGTCGGCGACCTCTTCGGCGCACCACGAGTTGGGCGCGTTGGTGACCTGGATGCCGCGTCGGGTGGCCGCTTCGACGTCGACGATGTCCACGCCGGTGCCGTAGCGGGCGATCACCTTGCAGCGCGTGAACGCGTCGATGGCCTTGGCGCCAACGCGCGCGTACTGACAGAGCACGCCGTCCGCGTCGCGGCCGACCTCGATGACTTCTTCTTCGCTCTTGCACTGCGCGGCCACGCAGTCGAATCCCGCGCTCTCGATGATGGCGCGCTCGATGTCGACATTGCCGAAGTCGTAGTCCGCGATGAGAACCGTCGTCTTGGCCATCGGTCACTCCGATCAGTGTGAGTCGCGCGGCAAGCCCTTGGTGTGCACGACGTCCTGGTACTTGAGAGCGAGCTCCAGACAGCCGCCCGAGTCGAGCTGGCCCACGGTGGAGCGATAGAGCTCCTGCCACGGCGTCTGGTTGGGGAGCGGTCGCGGGGGGAGTGCCTTGCGACGCGCGGCAAGCTCGGCATCGCTGAGCAGCACGTCCACGCGACCCGTGGTGAGATCCACGCGAATCTTGTCGCCGGTCCTGAGCAGGGCGAGGTTTCCGCCTGCCGCGGCTTCGGGGCTCGCATTGAGGATCGACGGCGCGTCGGACGTTCCGCTCTGGCGTCCGTCGCCCATCGTCGGCAGGGCGGTGATGCCGCGCTTGATGAGCGCGGCCGGCGGCTGCATGTTCACGACCTCCGCTGAGCCGGGATATCCGAGCGGGCCCGTGTAGCGCATGACGAGGATGCAGCGTTCGTCGATGTCGAGGGCCGGGTCGTCGATGCGCTGGTGGTAGTCCTCGGGGCCCTCGAAGACCACGGCGCGGGCGACGAACGCGTTCGGCGTCGATGGCTCGGAGAGGTAGCGCTTTCGGAACTCCTCGCCGATGACCGACGTCTTCATGATCGCGGAGTCGAAGAGGTTGCCGCCCATCACCAGGAAGCCGCCCTTGGCCACGAGCGGCTTGTCGTAGGGAAGGATCACCTTCGCGTCGACGGTCGCGGAGTCCTTCACGTTCTCGGCGACGCTGTGGCCCGTGACCGTGAGCGCGTGGCCGTTGAGCTTCTTCTTCTCGAGCAGCGCGTGCATCACCGCGGGGATCCCGCCGGCAAGGAAGAAGTCCTCGCCGAGGTATTCGCCAGCGGGCGCGAGGTTCACGATGGTCGGGACCTCGGCGCCGAGCTGCTGCCAGTCGCGCATGGTGAGCTCGACGCCCACGTGTCGAGCCATGGCGTTGATGTGGATGGGCACGTTCGTCGAGACGGCGATGGCCGACGCGACGACGATGGCGTTCTCGAACGCCGCGCGCGTCATGACCTTCTTCGGCGTGAGGTCTTCGCGAACGAGCTCCACCGCGCGATGGCCCGTTTCGTAGGCCATCTGCGCGCGCTCGCGGTACGGACCCGGAATGGCGGCGCAACCCGGCAGCGACATGCCGAGCGCTTCGGCCATGCTGTTCATGGAGAGCGCGGTGCCCATGGTGTTGCAGTGGCCGACGCTCGGCGCGCTGGCAGCCGCGCGCTGCATGAACTCCTCGTAGGTGATCTCACCTTTCGCGAGCAGTCGCCGCGATTCCCAAATCACCAATCCGGAGCCTGCACGCTTGCCCTGGTAGTAGCCGTTCAGCATCGGGCCGCCGGAGAGCACGATGGCCGGGATGTTCACCGTGGCCGCGGCCATCAAGCATGCGGGCGTGGTCTTGTCGCAGCCCGTGGTGAGCACCACGCCGTCGAGCGGGTAGCCGTAGAGCACCTCCACGAGGCCCAGGTAGGCGAGATTGCGGTCGAGCGCCGCGGTGGGCCGCTTTCCAGTCTCCTGCAGCGGGTGGACCGGGAACTCGAAGGGAATGCCGCCGGCGTCGCGGATGCCCGCTCGCACGCGCTGCGCGAGCTCGAGGTGATGGCGGTTGCAGGGGACGAGGTCGCTGCCGGTCTGGGCGATGCCGATGATGGGCCGGCCGGACTGCAGCTCTTCACGCGTCAGGCCGTAGTTGAGAAACCGCTCGAGGTAGAGCGCGGTCATCTCGGGGTTCTCCGAGTTGTCCCACCAAGCCTGGCTCCGGAGAGTCTTCTTCGAATCCGATGGGCGCGTCGCCATGGTCGCCTCGAGACGTCAGAGGCGAACTTAGGACGCGGGTCGATCGCGACAACGCACGTCGGGTCT
This sequence comes from Deltaproteobacteria bacterium, assembly GCA_018266075.1. Classification (GTDB taxonomy): domain Bacteria; phylum Myxococcota; class Myxococcia; order Myxococcales; family SZAS-1; genus SZAS-1. The sequence continues at coordinate 80,452 of JAFEBB010000027.1, forward strand.
GATGCGCACTCGGCTGCCTGGTCGAACCGTGGCGAGCTCGCTTGCGCGTCGAGGAGGCGCTCTCTGGTGTGCTTGCGCGATCGTGTCCGACGTTGAAAGTGCAGTCCCTAAGTTCGGCTCAGGAATGCGTGAAGCCTTCAGCAAACTGCCGGCTGCGGAGTGGTCCAAGGTCGACGTCGCCGCCGCGCTGCGATGCATCCCGGGCATGGCGCTGACGCTGACCGTGGGCCTGGTGACGGGACACCCGAAGCTTGCCGTGATGGCCACCGCAGGGGCATTCACCGTGGGCTTCGGCTCGTTCTATCGGGTCATGGAGTCGCGGCGGGTGGCGATGATCTTCGCTGCGCTGGGGGTGGCGGTCTCGAGCTGGATGGGCAGTGTCGCGGGGCTCACGCCGGCGACGTCGGCCCTGGCCGCAGGGCTCTGGGGTCTGCTCTACGGCGTCTTCTCCGAGTTCAGCGACGACGCCTCCTGGGTGGTCTTGCAGTGTGTCATCTGGTTCTTCGTCTCCAGCTCAGCGCCGGCGCGTGGCGTGCCTGCGCTCACGCGAGCCGTCGTGGTCCTCGGGGGAGGGCTGATTCAAATTCCCCTCGTGGTGTTCTTCTGGCGGCTGAGCCGGCCGCCGTTCCCGAAGGCCAGCTTCCTGGAAGACGCACGCATTCAGATCCGCGAGGCGCTGAAGACCTTGAGCGCGAGCAGGTGGCTGGAGCTCTATCCTTTGCAATGTGCAATCACGTTGATGGTGGCGATGCTGATCAGCCATCGGCTGCCGTGGCCGGTTTCCTATTGGATACCGATGACGTCTGCGCTGGTGCTCAGGCCTGCGTTTGCGGATGCGCTCCAGCGCGGCATCCTGCGCATCGGTGGGACGCTCTGTGGTGCCGGAATCGCCGCGTCGCTGACGCTGCTGGTACACCCGCACAAAGCAGGGCTCGCAGTGCTGGTGCTCGTGTTTGCGCTGGGTTCGTACTTGCTGACATTTGTGAATTACGCGCTGTTCACCATCACCGTCACGCCCTACATCATCTTCTTGCTGGAGCTCTCGGGGCTGTCCGGCGCGGCGCTCATCAAGTACCGCACGCTGGATACGATTCTGGGTGGCGCGTTGGCCCTGCTGGGACACGCGGTGCAGGTCGCGGTTGCGGGGCCGGTGCGGCGGCGGGTGAGGGTGTGAGGTTGCCCCTCGATGGGGCCGCGAAGGATGCCATGACGTGGGTCGGGGCCAGAGACGTCTTCGGGCCAGTCGGGACGCGGTTCGTCGCCAAGACGAAATGCACGCAGGTCTACTTCTGACCGAACCAGCTTCCCGCCGACGATTTGCGCAAGTGCACCGAGAAAACGGTCGCGCTCGTCGGCGTCGAATGGCCTCGCGAGCGGCGCGCGATATTCGAATCCCATGTTCGTTATCTGGATGCCACGCCGCACCCGTTGCGGTGCGAGGTCCAGCATCGAGCGAAGAGCCTGCGCTCGCCATTGAATCTGCCAGCCGCCGTCTCCACCCATTGTCACTTGAGGGTGTGCGGATTCGGGCGAGGGGGGCGGGGGATGGTGAGCGCGCGTCGGATGCTGCTGGCTGCTGGCTTGATGGTGGGGAGCTTCACCTGGGGTTGTGGCGGCGGCGACCCGCCCGCAGATTCGCCATCGGCCTACACCACCGGGACCACGACGGGCGGAACCACCTCTGCGACCACCGCGGGAGGAGGTTCCACGGGGTTGAGCACCTCGGGATCCTCGGGCACGACGGCAGGCACCACGGGGACCACGGGAACCCGGAGCGTGGGCTTCGTGCGGATTGCGAATCTCTCGCCGAACCTTCCGCCCTTCGACTTCTGTGTCGGCATTCCCGGTGGGACCAACTTCACGGGTCCCATCATTCATCAAGTCACCGGCACCACGAACCTCCTCGCCTTTGGCACGGTGACCAACTACTTCCCGGTGCCCGAGGGGACCTTCGAGATCCGGGTGGTCGCGGGCTCCGGCACCAGCTGCGCCGATGCGAAGGGCAATCTGAAGTTCTCGCGCACGGCGACGGTGAAGGCCGGAGAGTACGCGACGCTGGCGCTCGAGGGCTTCACCACGGGCGTGCCGCTGGTGTCGTTGCAGATGTATGGAGACGACACCGCCACGCCGATCGGCATGAGCGCGCTTCGTTTCATCCACGCGGCGCCCGACTTCCCCAGCTCGACGAATACGACGGTGGACGTCGGCCTGGGCCCAAGCACGAGCGTGAAGCCGATCTTCAACAACGTAAGGTTCACGCAGATCGCCCTGCCGGACAGCGTGATCGACGGGAATGGCTACGCCGTCACGAGCCCGCTCAACGACGCCACGCTCACCTTGCGACCCGCGGACTCGACCACCAACCGACTCACCGTGAGTGGGCTCCGGCTCTCGCCGAACGAGCTGTACACGGCGTTCGCGGTCATCCAGCCGCCGAATGGCATCGCGTTCTTGCTGTGCATCGATGGCAAGCAGCTCGCGAGCCCGACCACGCCGAAGGCCGGGTGTAAGATCGAGCGCTGAGGCTCCGTCGAGTCAGGTGTTGTCTTGATGAGAGGCCCGTCCGCGGGCCTCTCATTCGTTGAGGCGCGCCGACGCGATGTTCCGCGTTCTCGCGTTCGTCGCTGTCTCCGGCATGGCGCTCGTGGCGAGACAGCGACCACGCTCCTCGGCCGAGTCACGTGACCCCAGCGCTGCCCGGCTCGTCGTGGGTCCCTATCGGACGCCACGTCGCTCGCCGTGGTCGCATCTCGGCCGAATGCCCATCCTCGCCTCGTGCCCGGAGCAAGCGCGACTTGCCCGCTCGGCAGTCTCTTGCCCGGAGCCAAGAGGAGGTCACCTTCCGTGGCGAAGATCCTGTTCATCGTCAGCAGCGCACACTACTGGGTCTTGAAGGACGGCACGCGGTACGCGACCGGCTTCTGGGCCGAGGAGTTCGCGAACCCGTACAAGATCCTCACCGACGCCGGTCAGGAGATCGTCGTCGCGTCGCCCAACGGCGACATCCCGGTGCCCGACATGATGAGCCTGCGTCCGTCGATGGCCGGCGGGATCGAGGGAGCCCTCGAGCTGGAGACGATCATCCGCTCGGCCGAGGCGCTGCGGCGGCCGCTCAAGCTGTCGGACGTGCGCCTCGAGGACTACGACGCCGTCTACCTGCCAGGCGGTCACGGCCCGATGTCGGACCTGGCCTTCGACGCCGACGCGGGCCGGCTGCTCACCGCCCAGCTCAACTCAGGCCGACCGCTCTTCATCGTGTGTCACGGTCCGGCGGCCATGCTGGCCACCCGGATCCACGGCGTGTCGCCCTTCAAGGGCCGCCACGTGACGGGCTTCACCAATGAAGAGGAAGCGGCCGTGGGGCTCGCGGCTCGCGCGACGTGGCTGCTGGAGACCGATCTCGTGGAGAAGGTCGGCGTGAAGTTCACGCGCGGGGAGATCTGGAAGCCGTACATGGTGCAGGACAAGAACCTGGTCACCGGTCAGAACCCGGCGTCGGCGGCGGTGCTGGCGAAGAAGCTGCTCGAGGTCCTCAAGGAGCGGCGCTCGGGAGGCGAGTGAATGGAAGACCGGGAGATACGCGCGGCGCTGGAGCGACACTGGGCGGCCTCGGATGCGAACGACTTCGAGGCCGAGCACCAGATCTATCGAGAGGACGCGGTCCTCGAATATCCGCAATCGGGAGAGCGCGTGCGCGGACGGCAGCGGATCCAGGCGTCGCGCGCGGCGCAGCCAAACCGGAAGCGCTTCACCGTGCAGCGGATCCTCGGGGCGGGGGACCTGTGGGTGACGGAGTTCGTCCTGACGTATGACGGCAGGCCGTCCTACACCGTGAGCATCATGGAGCTTCGCGACGGGCAGGTGGCTCGAGAGACGCAGTACTTCGGCGATCCATTCGAGCCGGGGGCGTCGCGCGCGCAGTGGGTCGAGCGGATGACGGAGATGCGGGCGCCGTAGGCTGGTCGTCGTGGGCAACGCTCGGTTGACCTACTGGCAGGTCCCCTCGAGCGTGTTCACGTCCACCGCGACGTGGGACGGCACGACCAGGTCATCTCGGCCGTCGCCATTCAGGTCGCCGACCGTGAGCGAGACGCCGTCGACGTCGGTTGCGAAGGTCCGGACGCTCTGGAACGTGCCATCTCCATTGCCGAGCGCGACGAACGTCGCAGGCGTCGAGTGGCTCGCCGCCGCGATGTCGAGGAACCCGTCGCCATCGAAGTCGCCGATCGCGACTCCATCGGTCGAGGCCGACGCGTCGAAGGTCGTTTGATTCCCGAGAACGCCAGCGCCCGCTCCCAACAGCACGGTGACGACGCCTTCCGTGGGATTGATGCTGCTCACCGCGACATCAAGCAGGCCGTCGCGGTTGAGATCGCCAACGGCGATGTTGGCCGCACCGTCGATCGCGTACGTCGTCGGCGGGCCGAAGGTGCAGTCGCCATTTCCGAGTCGCACCTCCATCCCGCCGGTGCTCAGCACGTAGAGCGCATCTGCGATGGAGTCGCCGTTGAGGTCGGCGAGGATACCAACGTAGGGGCTTGCGGCCGTGGTGACGGGTGAATCCCAGCCACCGTCCGGAAGGTGAGGCAGGCATGCGAGCCCGGCACCCGAGAAGGCCACGATGTCCGGGTGACCATCGCTGGTCTCGTCAGCGACCGCGACGGCAGTGACGTAGCCGCCGACTGGCATGGGAGCTTGAGGCGCGAAGCCGCCGTCGGCCAACCCCTGCAGGATTTGAACGTCTTGCTCGCCTTCGTTGCCGACGACCAGATCAACAATCCCATCGCCATCGAGGTCGTGAGCGGCGAGTCCCTCAGCGTCCATCCCAACGACGTAGTTCCCGCCGTCTTCGAAGGCGCCACCACCGACACCTCGGAACACCTGGACCACACTGGGCGTGGTGATGGTTCTCAATGCCGTCAGGGCAAAGTCCATGATGCCGTCGCGGTTGAAGTCGGCGACGACGGTCGAGGAGGGAAACGAGATGACCGTGCCTGGCTGGCCACTCGAATAGTTGAAAGTCCACGACGTGCCCGAGGGACAGGGGACGCTGCCGCCCGACGAGCCCGAAGAGCTGCTGGAAACGCCCGAGCTGGCTGCGGTGCTGCCCACGGTTCCTGTCGAGCCTGACCCGCTGGAGTTGCTCGAATCGCTGGTCGTGCCCGAGGCGCTGGAGCTCGAGCTGCTTGCCACGGTGCCGCTCGAGCTCGAGCTTGTCGAAGCCGTGCCGCTCGAGCTGGCAGTAGCGGAGGAACCCGTGGAAGCCGTGCCGCTCGAGCTCGAGCTCGACGAGCCGCCGGTCGATGACCCGCTCGACGCGCCCTCGCCCGTTGAGCCGCTCGTGGATGAGCTGGAAGTGTCAGAGGACGTGCCGGTCGAAGAAGAAGCCGAAGTTGAGCTCGACGTGGAGGTCGCCGTTGCGGTTGCGCTCGAGGCGGGCGTCGACGGGGACCGGCAACCCACGTTGGCGGCGAAGGCCAGAACTCCGAGCCATCTTCCGAAGCGCACGCTCATCCTGCCTCCACCGGACGAGTGTGACATACGCAGGGAGTTCGCGGGTTCGCGAGCTTCACGGGAGGCCAGGAACACTCGGACATCGAGGGCGTACGATGTCCGCATGAGCAAGCGGCACCGAGTTCTGGGCACGACTCCAGAGGCGCTGCGCCGAGCCGAAGAGAAGCTCGGTCACAGGTTTCCGCCCTCGTTCTCGGCGTGGCTTCTCATCCACAACGGCACGCTCGACGTCTTCCCGGTCCTCGACGAGCGCGCGCCGCGCACGCTCACGGGCAACATCATCCAGGAGCGGGATGCGCTTCATTCGTATGTGCAGAATTGCCTCAGCCACACCCCGCCGGACGTCGCGGCTCTGCTTCCTGTCGCGGCGGTAGGTGACGGCGATTGGTGGTGCTTCGATTTCTCCGCTCGAAGGGCGGATGCCGAGGCGCCCATCGTTCGCTTCTCACATGAGACCGGAGACTGCGAGTTCGTGGCCGAGAGCTTCGAGGCGTTCTTGGAAGCTCGTGATTCTGGTGAGTTGGACTGACAGCGGCGGCGGCTGCCAGCTCGCCAGGCTTTCGTTCAACGAGGTGTCGAAGGTGCAGCCACGGGAGGGGGGCTGGCTATTCCCAACGAACTGTGACACACGTGCACCCACATCGCTGCACAGCGCAGCGGTTCGGGCGGCGAATGTTCGTCGCTCTCAGAGAAAAAGGTCAGCACAATGGCTAGCGGTACTGTGAAGTGGTTCAACGATACGAAGGGTTTCGGCTTCATCGCGCAGGACAACGGTGGCGAGGACGTGTTCTGCCACCACACGGCGATCCAGGCCGACGGCTTCCGCACCCTCGCCGAGGGTCAGAAGGTGGAGTTCGACGTGACCAAGGGCCCCAAGGGCCTGCAGGCGCAGAACGTCCGCCCCGTCGCCTAATCGCGACGTGATCGGCAGGTCGCTCTGGCGACCACGAGGGGCCCGGCACTGCCGGGCTCTTTCTTTTTCCGGCTGATAGGGATCGGCAGGATTGCGTGCCCAGGCGATCGCCTGGCCTTCTTCGAGTCGCTGGCGCGGATTCTCGCGACGCGCCGTGCTCGCTCGAGTCTTCAGCTCGCCATGATGAAACAGGAGGAGGCCGGCGTCCCGTGGGACACCGGCCTCCGGGTTGTTTCCGCATGGGCGACGACCTACTTGCCCACCTTGCTCGCAGACTCCGAGCTGCTCAGTGAGCACGTCACCGACTGCGCACCCTCGGCGATGACATAGGTGCCCGTCGCCTGTTCGGTGAGGGTCCGCGAGTCCGCGCCCAGGGAGATGGTGAAGGTGGTGAAGCTCGCCGTGAGGTTGATCGTGTTGCCATTCTGGTCCTGCTGAGAAGAGGCGCACGACTGACCCGGAACAATGGTCGCCACGCCATTGGCCACGTTGAACTTGAGGTTGCAGCCATCGTTGCTGGTGAGGACGATGTCAGAGTCGGTCCCCTCGACGATGGTGTCGTTGCCCTTGCCGATGCTCGTCAGGGGGGCGTAGCCGGGGCAGCTCACGACGGTCGTGGAGTCGGTGTAGCTCCAGGTCCCCTCGAAAGCACCAAGCTCGTTGCCGCAGCCCACCGCACCGAACGCCACCACCGCAAGCACCGCATTCACATAGGTCTTCATGGTCATTCTCCGTTTGAAGGGCGCCTGGATTGGCGCGCCGACGGAGACGGGTAGAGCAGCAGGCATGCCAGGCCCGAATGCCTTGAAATCAGGCCGACTTCTCGTGAGGGCAAGTCCAGGTGATCGCGGCGCGATCAGGGGGTGTCCGCGCCGCGATCACTTGCGGACCGCCCTCGTTGGCTCGCGGAGTCAAAGAAGGTCACGGCGCGGTGTGGAACTGCGCGCCACACGAAGCGCCGAGCGGAATCGGCCCCGAGCTGGATTGCCACGGCCGATCCCCGGCGAAGGCTTGCTCCGCGACGGAGATGCCCGGGAGCGTGAACACCACCGCGTCGTAGGTGAGCCCCCGACGCAGTCCGGCGTCCAAAGGACCCAGGTCGGGCACGGTGACGTCACCGCTCATGCTGCTCACCCACAGGGTCGGTGGATAGGGCTGGTTCTCAATGACCGGCGGGTCGTCCGGCGCGAGCATGATCATGTATCCGGCATCGGCCACACTGCTGCCGACCCAGGTGAGTCGCAAGCCGCCGTCGAGCTCGACGGTGGAGCCGTTCACGGGGGCGGTGATGGCCGAGGGAATGAGGACACCGGCGCTGACCGGGCCGCTCGTCGTGGGCGCCCAACCCGTCCAGGTGCTCGAACAGAGCGGTGTCTCCAGGGCCACGACGAGCTGCACCTCTCCGTCGGGGAGCGCCGGAACGTCGAAGCTCGCCGCCGGCGCGAAGAACACCAGCTCGGTGAGGCCGACGCCGAAGTTCACGCCGTTCACCGCCAGCGCGGAGGCGCCGACGGTGAGCCTGCCAGCGTCGGGCCAGGGGATCGCAGGCTGGATATCGAGCACGGCGGTGGGGAGCCGCGTCTGGTTCACCGTCACCAGGGTGGGACTCGATTGGCTGGGATCGGGTGACGCGCTCACGCCATCCGCTTCACCGAAATCGAAGACGTTGGCCCCGGCGTCGCTGTCGTAGGCACGCCCCAGGACATACAAGTTCCCCGACACCGAGCCGTTGGCGTTGATGTCCATGGTGAAGGGCGACGGCCCCGCGACGGTGGTGTTGAGGATCCCGCCATCCGCACCGACAAACGAAGCGGCCTCCGAGTCCTGTCCTGCCCCCGAGCCGGTGAAGGTGACCCGGAGGTCGTCGACGTCAGGCGGGAGTTGAGGCGTTGGCCCGTCGTTCCACGTCTCTGTGACCGACACGTCGAGGTGGGTGACCCCGTGGGCGATCTCGATGTTGGCTGGCCCGGCGACGACCAGGTCGTAGGGCACCGTCACCTGCGGGATCGAGAAGGCTCCGGCATCGTTCGTCACCACGACGGCGTGGCCCGGGACCATCACGCTGGCGCCAGCGACGGCGCCTCCGCTCCGATCGAGCACCGTCCCAGTGACCGTGCCCGATTGCGGCTGGCTGCCACCACACGCCGCGGCTGCCGCGACGACCACGAGCCACGCCCGCGCGCGGAACCGCATGTCGGACTTCATCTCGATGGACCTCTCAACGACGCGACGTGTGGCGAGTGGCGGAGCGTAGCGGGTTTCTGCTCGCTTCGCGGCCGCAAGGATCGCCCAAGGAGCGCTCGCGGTCAGTTGCTGCCGTACTCGCTGACGTCCTCCAGCGCGGGCAGCGGCTTCACCGCGACCTTCGAGCGCTTGGACGTCTTCGCCTTCGGCGTCTTCACCGGCTCACCAGACTCGTCGACCTGGGCGGGCTGCGTCTCCACGACCACGGCGCCATTGAGCAGGTTCTCACTCCGCAACGCCGACGCGCCCGTGAGCGCATCGCCGCTCGAGTGATCCACGCCGATGAGTCGCAGGCCGTTCTTCTCGAGCCGGAAGCGGTGCGTGGCACCGTAGGCGTCGCGCGAGCCCCCGAACTGGCTCACCACCAGCACGCGCTTCTCGATGGTGATCTGCGGTTCGCCGTCGCCGCCCTTCACGCCCAGGCACTGGAAGCACGCCACCAGCCCCACGTTGGTGCCCAGGAGCTCGAAGCCGCCGGCCTTGCCGCGCAGCACCACCAGCGCCCGCTGCCGCGAGTTGGGATTGCTGTCCTCGCCCTGCGACGCCTGGAGGAGAACGAGGACGGCGTCCGGCGTCGCGTCGCCGTCGAGGTCACCGTTGACGCGCTGCTCGATGGCCCAGCCCTTGGGGACGAACGCGTTCACGTCCGCGCCGGACTTGGGGACGCCCGGCAGCGACGCGGAGAGCACGAGCACGCGGAGCAGCATCACGTTCATGGCGCCGAATCCTAGCGCGCGGGGAGGGCGGCACGAGCAGAGCATGGCGCCGCCCGGGCGGCGGTCACGATGAGGAAGGGCGGGAGAGGTTTGGAGTTGCTGATTCTCGGGACCGGGAGGAGTGAACCGGGCTGCCGGTTCGTCGTAGGCGCAGCGCTCGAGTGACGAACGGCGTCGCCAAGAGGCAGCTCATCGGAAGCGCGAAGGCCAGTTGGACGCAGCGCGGGTGTAGAATGTCGAGATGAAGTTGGATGTCTCTTGCAGCCTGGGAATCGTGGCGGCGTTGGCTGTCGCGTGCTCGTCGCCTCCGCCCAATTCTGACTTCGTGCAGATCGAGTCGATGCGGGTCGTCGGCTCGAACATGTTCCAGGTGCGCGAAGGCTCGCACGCCGCGGTGCTGCTTCAGGGCTCCGTGAAGTGGACCCCGTTTTTCCGACCACCCTGATCTTTGCGTTTGGGCCGGCTCTT